>NZ_JBHWZS010000243.1:0-12780 GCF_042728155.1 Streptomyces sp. NPDC060209 | reverse complement strand
GAACCACTGGGCTGCGGTCACTCACTCCAGAAGGTCGGCATACGCCCCCAGAGCCAGTGCGACATCGGTCTGTGCCCAGAACCGGTGGTAGGTGAAGACGGGAGCGGCTCCGCCGTCCAGGTACGCCTGCACCTTCGGCCAGTTCGGGTCGTCCTTGTAGAACGACCGGATGGAGAGGAACGTCGAGTCGTTGTCGACGGTGTCACCATTGGGCATCGCCCCCGTCCAGCCGTTGGGGACGTACACCGGGTCGTCGAACCGGTTGTAGTCGGCGCGCGTCTCCGGCACCGCGATTCCCGCATCGTCCTGGTAGTGACTCCACATGCCGTCCAGCAGCCCTTCGGCCGTGGCCTTCGCCTCGGCGTCACCGGACCTGGCGGCGTAGTAGGTCAGCGTCCTGGCGTAGGCACCGGCCACCCCGACGTCGTTGGTGTAGTCGGCGACCGTGACGTGGAGTCCGGAGTTGGCGCCGGGGCTCGACGCGTTCCATGTGTCCGGGGCACCGGACCACTTGAGGGTGGACGGCATGAGATAGGTGCCGTCCGGGTTGATGGTCGTCTCGGACAGGGCCCAGTCGACCCACTTGTCCAGTACGGCCTTGGCCTGGGCGTCGCCCGACTCGTGGTAGTACTCGGCCACGCGCTCCATGGACCACGCCTGGAATCCGAACCACTGGTTGGACGGCGGGTCGTGGTAGACGGGCTTCTCGTCGTAGTACATGCCGTAGAAGGTCGGTGTACCGGCCGGAGGCTGGGCGTAGCTGCCCTTCCAGCTGTTGGTCGCACCGCCCGCTATGGCGCCCTCGTCGGACTGGAGCCACTGGTAGAACTCCATCTGCCGGTCCAGGCTCTTGGCCCAGTCCTGCTGTCCCGTGGCCGACTTGGGCTTGAGGTCGGCGACGGAGCTCAGCGCGTAGGCCGCCATCGGGTTCTGGTAGCCGCCGTGGGCGTGGCTGGATCCGATGCGCCAGGACCAGCCGGCCGAGGTGTCGGTGGCGCCGCCCCAGGCGTAGTACCAGGACATCAGGTAGTGGGCACTGTCCTTGCCGCTGCCGGCGGGGCAGGTGGTCGGACCGACACAGTTGCCGACCTTCTTGAAGTACTTGTCGAACATGGAGTAGCGGAGATAGTCGCCCATCTTCGCCGCCTTGCCGACGGTGGCCGAGACCTCGCTCGACTTGCCCTGCTCCTTCGCCCAGGTATCGGCCCAGTAGGCGGCCTGCACGGCACGGGCGTCCGCGTCCGGAGCGTTGGTGAACTTCCACTGCTTGGCGTAGGAGGCGTCCCCGGTGAACAGGTCCAGGTAGCCGTTGTCGCCGCCGTAGGTGAAGTTGTCACAGGTCGGGTGGGTGACGGTCTCCCAGACCGACTCCTGCGGCCCGCGCTGGAAGGTGTTGATGTACGACGGTCCGGTCTCGGTGGGGCCGGCCGAGCACTTGCCGGGCGTGTTGCCGTATCCGTAGACGTTGTCGACGTCCTGGATCCAGTGCATCCCGTAGATGTCGTCGGTGCCGTACGCGCTCTTCAGCTCGGAGGCGATCGGGTCCGAGCCGGAGGCCGCAGATCCGTCGAGGACGGCCGGGTACTCGTTCGGTGTGTCGTGTTCGGGCGCGTAGGTGGCCGGCTTCGACGCGTTGTAGAAGGAGTTCGTGGGCTGGTCGGCGTGGGTGGGGATCATGTACTTCTCCATGGTGTCCCACGCACCGTTGAACTTCGTCCAGTCCCCGGTGATCTTCCCGTACATCGCCTGGAGCCAGATCAGATAGCTGTAGGCCTCCGACGTCGTCTCGTGCCCCTGGTCGGGCGCTTCGACGATCAGGGTCTCGACGGAGTGGTAGGGGATGCCCTCCGAGGAGAAGTAGCCGTTCGCGGGGTCGGTGATCTTGCCGTACAGGTCGAGGAAGCGGGCGTCGTAGTCCTTCGCTTCGGCGAGCTGGGTGACGGTGACCTCCGACTTGCTGTGGCCGGGGGCGGTGACGGTGAAGGTGGCGGCTCCCGTGCCGGTCGCGTCGGCCGAGACGGTGACCTTCTGGGGCGTGGACCAGTTCGCCGAGGTGAAGGTGAGGCTCGCACCACCGGTGACACTCAGACCGGAGTTGCCCGCGCTCCGCGCCACCGTTGCGGTGACCGACGACGCCGGCGCGGTGGACAGCAAGACGTTGAATGTTCCCGACTTGCCTTGCTGGACGCCCAGTTGGGCGGGCGTGGCGACGACGGCCGGGCCGGCGACGACGGTGATGCCCGCCGGGGTCGACTCCGCCGAGGCACCGAGGCTGTCGTATGCCCTGGCGTACACCGAGTGGGCGCCGGCGGTCAGTCCCGTGGCGCTGTAGGTGTACGGGGACGTCGTGTCCGTGCCGAGCAGCTTCGTGTCGTCGTAGAACTCGACCTTGCTGATCCCCGCCCCGTCCGCGGCAGCCGCGGTGGCGGCCAGGGGGACGGGGTCTCCGGCGGAGAAGACGGCGCCCGCCGCCGGACTGGTGAGGACGGCGATCGGAGGCTGATGAGCGCCCACGCATGCCGTTCCGTTGACGGCGAAGGTGGTCGGCGCGGTGTTGGTGCCGCTGTAGGTGAACTGCGCACCCGTCGTGACGGCGGCGCCGGCGGCGATGGAGCCGTTCCAGGCGGCGTTCTTGACGGTGACGTTCTTGCCCGACTGGGACCATGTCCCGTTCCAGCCATTGGTGAGCTGCTGGCTGCCGGCGTAACCGTAGGTCAGGGTCCAGCCGTCGATCGCGGCGGAGCTCCTGTTGGTGACGGTGAGTTCGGTGCTGAAGCCCGAGCCCCAGTCGTTGGTCTTGTAGTCGACGCTGCATTGGACGGCGGCGGCCTGGGCCGGCGTGCCGGCTGCGGCGGTCATTCCCAGGGGGAGGGCCAGCGCCGCCACGATCGCTGTCCACAACCGGCGGTTTCCGGCTCCGGTTCTACCGGGTCTCCCCGGTAACCATGTTCTTCGTGCGCGTCCCGATGGCATGCGCAGTACCTCCTCGCGGCTCGGCGACATGGGGGGTGTGCGGGGTTGAGCACAAGCCTTGAACCAGTGGGAGCGCTCCCAGCATGGGGATGAGGAAAAAGAGAGTCAAGAGACTTGAAGAGTCGAATTATTTCGATAGCAAGAGATGGGAACTGGTGTGTTGACCGACACCACTTGACGCTCTAACGTCAAGCCACACCAGTGGGAGCGGTTCCACCAGTCGACGTGCCGTAGGGGGCACGCCCGATCTGCAAGGAGTCGCTCATGAGTCACCCCCCGCACTTGTCGCACCTGTTCAGACCGCCCGTCGGGGCGGTGCCCGACACGGCCGGCAGCACTTTCGCGGCCGTGGTCACGGCTTCCGGATCCGCCCTCGTACGCACGGTGGAGAACAGCACCGCGCATCAGCGGGACGGCGGTTTCCAAGGGAAGGGCATCGCGGCCGGCGACGATCCGAACGGGACGCAGGCGAACGGTGCGGGCTCCGCGGCGGGATCCTGGCCCCCTGCCGGGGACCGGAGCCGACGCCCGGTGCGTCGAGGCTCGAACAGCACGCTCTGCACACGGATCCGACCGGCTCCACCGGTCCGTCGGATCTGCCCGTCGCCGCCGACGGATCACCCTGAACGGGTGCCCTGAGCGACGAGCTCGTCGCATACGCCGCTGTGCGGACGAGCGCCGACGGGAGTACCCGCACCGCCCCTCCGCCCCCGACCGAGGAGTGCCTGCCTGGCCTGAACACCATGAACCCGTAGTACACGGACGAGCAGGACCACAGTGCCCTGGAGAACCCGGCCCGGCGGGGCCGAGAGCCACGGCACGGATCCGCGGCCGAACACCGGGCCGGCGGGCCACGCACGACCACCGCCACCCCGTGGCATGTCTACAGCACCCACGTCTGTGCGAACGAGGACCGCAGGCACTCCCCGCTCGCACGGGTCGGGCCGAAGTCCCCCTCGCCGCAGGTGAGATCGGCGAGAACACCTGCCCCCACCGGCTTCGCCGACCGGGTCGCGCAGGGTTCGACGACGACCAGGAACTCTCCTCCCGGACGGCCTGGAACACCTGGGACCGCGCTCCACGGCCCCGTCCTTGATCAGCGACTACGACGGTACCCCCACCCCGTACGGAATCGGGCTGCGCGAATTTCGCGCGCCCTCGACAGCTGAGGAAACGGAATTCGCATGAGCCGCACGAGCCGCACCAACCTGCGCCGATCCCGAATGGCGCTCATAGCCGCGGGAGCACTCGTCGCCGCAGCCGCGGGCTCCGCCGCCGCGGCGGCCCCCTTCGGAGCCTCCGCCGCAGCGGCGGCCGGCTGCACCGTCGACTACAAGATCCAGAATCAGTGGAACGGCGGACTCACCGCCGCGGTGAGCGTCACGAACACGGGCGACGCCGTGTCCAGTTGGCAGCTGGAGTGGTCGTTCGCCGGCAGCGAGAAGATCAGCCAGGGCTGGAACGCCACGGTCTCGCAGAGCGGCGCCGCCGTCACGGCGAAGAGCCTCTCCTACAACGGCGCTCTCGCCACCGGTGGCTCAGCGTCCTTCGGCTTCAACGCGACAGGCAACGGCAACAGCGCCGTACCCGCGACCTTCAAGCTGAACGGCGTCACCTGCAACGGCGGCACCACGGGCCCGACCGACCCGACCGACCCCACGGACCCGCCCACCGACCCGCCCGCGGGCAGCCGCGTCAACAACCCGTACGAGGGCTCCAAGGTCTATGTGAACCCGGAGTGGTCGGCGAAGGCCGCCGCCGAGCCGGGTGGCAGCCGGGTGGCGAACCAGCCGACGGGTGTCTGGCTCGACCGCATCGCCGCCATCGAGGGCGCCAACGGCGGAATGGGCCTGCGTGACCACCTGGACGAGGCCCTGACCCAGAAGGGCTCCGGCGAACTCGTCGTCCAGCTGGTCATCTACAACCTGCCCGGACGCGACTGTGCGGCTCTCGCCTCCAACGGCGAGCTCGGCCCGACCGAGATCGGCCGCTACAAGACGGAGTACATCGACCCGATCGCGGCGATCCTGGCCGATTCGAAGTACGCCGGTCTGCGCATCGTCACCACCGTCGAGATCGACTCGCTGCCCAACCTGGTCACCAACACCGGCAGCCGTGCGACCGCAACCCCGGCCTGTGACGTCATGAAGGCCAACGGCAACTACGAGAAGGGCGTCGGCTACGCGCTCAACAAGCTCGGCGACGCGCCCAACGTCTACAACTACATCGACGCGGGGCACCACGGCTGGATCGGCTGGGACGACAACTTCGGCCCGTCCGCCGACACCTTCAAGGTCGCGGCCACGTCCGAGGGCGCGACGGTCAACGACGTACACGGCTTCATCGTCAACACGGCCAACTACGGCGCGACGAAGGAGAGCAACTTCACCATCGACGACTCCGTCAACGGGACGTCGGTACGCCAGTCGAAGTGGGTCGACTGGAACCGCTACACGGACGAGCAGTCCTTCGCGCAGGCATTCCGCACCAAGCTGGTCTCGGTCGGCTTCAACTCCGACATCGGCATGCTGATCGACACCTCGCGCAACGGCTGGGGCGGCGCGAACCGGCCGACCGGGCCGGGCGCGACCACCAGCGTCGACACCTACGTGGACGGCGGCCGCTACGACCGCCGCATCCACCTCGGGAACTGGTGCAACCAGGCCGGAGCGGGCCTCGGCGAACGGCCGAAGGCGGCCCCGGCGGCGGGCATCGACGCGTACGTCTGGATGAAGCCCCCGGGGGAGTCGGACGGCTCCAGCAAGGAGATCCCGAACAACGAGGGCAAGGGATTCGACCGGATGTGCGACCCGACGTACACCGGTAACGCCCGTAACGGCAACAACCTGTCCGGGTCACTGCCCGACGCACCGGTCTCCGGCCAGTGGTTCTCCGCCCAGTTCCAGGAGCTCATGAAGAACGCCTACCCGGCGCTCTAGGCTCCGCGTCGACGGGCTCCGGGCGCTCCCCCGCCCGGGCCCTCCCGAAGGCTGCGCCACCTGTCGAACAGAGCGCGTCCGCGAGCCACCACCGGCGCGGACGCGCTCCGGCGTGCGCTGGGCTCGGACTTGGCCCCGCCGCGGGCCTTCGCCTTGGCCCCGGCCTTGGGCGTGGCAGCGGGCTTCGCCTTCGTGCCGGGCTTCGTCCTGGTTCCCGACTTCGCCTTGATCCCGGACCTCGGTTCCGTGACCGGCTTCGTCCTGCTCCTGTCGCCCGGCTTGCTCCTGGACGGGGCACGCGGCGCGGGCTTCGCCGCTTCCGCCGCGGCCGGCTCGTCCGAAAGCGCGTGATAGCGGTGGCTGACGCGCCGTCCCACCAGCGCGTATCCGAGGAGCGCACCGGCGGTGTTGAGGATGACGTCATCGATGTCGAAGGCCCGGCCCGCCACGAGCGCGCCCTGCGCGAGCTCGACGACCGCCATGACCAGGACGGTCAGCACGGTCATCCGGATCATCCGCAGACGGCGCGGCACCAGAATCGGCAGCAGCACGCCGAACGGTGCGCCGAGCAGGAGATTTCCGCCCGCCTGTTTGCAGGCGGCGAGGAAGGTGTAGTCCTCCGCGTACTGTCGCAGCGAGCGCCCCGGCCTCAGATTGGACGTCACGATGTCCTCGGACGCCGGTGACGGTGTGAGCGTCACCTTCGCCAGGACCACGGAGAAAGCCACCATCGCTACGAATGCCGCGGCCAGAACTGCCGCGCGAAGCAGCAATCGCCCTATGCCCCTGCGTCGTGCACTACGATCCGCCTCTGCTGTCATGGCGGAACGGATTCCCCCAACCCCGGCGGCCACACCCCGGGCCGGGTGCGACGATGTGCGCATGAGCGCACAGAAGAAGGACGAACTGCTGGCGGAGGCCGTGAGGCTGCGCGAACAGGGGCATCCCGAACAGGCCAGGGAACGCCTCCTCTCCCTCACCGCCGCGTTCCCCGACGCGGTGGACGTCGCCTATCAGACCGCCTGGGTCCACGATGTGCTCGGTCTGGAGGCCGAGGCCGTGCCGTACTACGAGCGGTGCCTGCAGGACGACGGGCTCAGCGCCGAGGACCGCAGGGGCGCACTCCTGGGGCTCGGCAGCACCTACCGCGTCCTGGGCAGGTTCGGGCAGGCCGTCGAGACGCTCAGGCGCGGTGTGTCGGAGTTCCCGGACTACGGGGCGCTGCGGACCTTTCTGTCCATGGCACTGTTCAACACCGGCGAGCATCACGAGGCCATGCAGCTCCTGCTGCGCCTGGTCGCGACGACGAGCGACAGTCCGGGCGTGCAGCGGTACCGGCCGGCCATCGAGCACTACGCGGCGGATCTCACGAAGACCATGTGACTGCGGACCGTACGAGCGGTGACTTCCGAAGACCGTGCGGCGGGTCACGCGGGCCGAAAAGAAGCCCCGGCCGGATCGGGGGAATCCAGCCGGGGCGGCTTGTGTGCGGAAGTAGGGCTGACCACTGCTCGACCGGCTGCGGCCGCTCACTCCCACGTATGGATGAACGATAAACCACCGCCCGCCGTTCCCCTGAATCCGCCCTCCGCGGTGTGATCCACACCACGACTATGCAGGCCAGGGCTCCGGCGGCGACGGGAAGGTGATGCCGTCGACCGTCAGCGAGCCTCGCGGAACACGACGTGACGCCCCGCGGCCGGGTCGAACTTCCGCAGCTCCAGCCGGTCGGGGTCGTTACGCCGGTTCTTCCGCGTCACGTAGGTGTGGCCCGTTCCGGCCGTGGACCGGAGCAGTACGACGGGCCTGGTCTCACTGCGCGCCATGGGACCTCCAGAGTGGGATCCGACCCCGCCCCCAGGATGGGAATGGGTGTCGTTTTCGTTACTGGTTCGCACAACACGCGCGGATGCGCCGCCATTCCCGCCGCGGAACACCCGGGACCACCGGCCACTCACTCCTGCACGCCCGGAGTCCGAACGGGTGGTCGACGCACTCCCGACCACCGCGTCGAACAGCCCATCGACCCGCAGCGCCATCGGCCGCACCGGGCGTCGGTCCACGACTCCGCACGACTCCCGCATATGCCCTGATCCCGGCCGGTGCGAACCGCGCGGGGCCGCGTGCGCGGGCGTACGCCGAGCCGCTCACGCCGGGTGACTTGCGTCAACTCCCCGCCAGGGGCAAGGGTGTTCGGCGGACCCTCGCTCCACCCAGCCGATGGCATATGCCGGAAGCAAGAACGTATCGAGTGTTGCCAAACCCCTTACGGGGCCCTTCAGCCTGTGCAACAGTCGTGTTCGGTCCACCCCCACGAACCGGCCGTACCGCCTGTATCGGAGTACCAGATGCCGTCCCATCTGTTTGCGGACCGCCCGGCCCCACAGCCGCCCGAGCGGGACGCCGTCGACGCCCTGATCAACCGGACCCGGCTGCTGCGCGGCGATGTGGACGCCGTGCGGCGCGACACCTCCGTGATCGACGACGACGATCCCCAGCTGCGCTGGCAGCGGGCGCTCTGCGAGCTCGCCGTCCATCAGCTCGACGACCTCGGCGAGCACCTGGGGCAGCTTCGGGACGGCATCCCGCACGCCACGGCCGCCGAGCCCGCGGGAGAGCATTCCGCCCGGACGACGGCCGAGCCGCCGGCGGGCTCACTCCTCAGCAGAGTGGGCAGCGCCGAGTGGAATCTCCTCACCGACGAGGTCAGCTGGTCCGACGAGCTGTACCAGATCTTCGGCAGGACACCGGGAACCGGAGCACTGTCCCTGGACGAGCTGCCGTCCCTCCTCCTCGCCGAGGACCAGCCTCTCCTGACGTCGATGGTGACCGACTGCCTGGTGGACGGCCGGCCGATAGACGGCGAATTCCGGATCCTGCTGCCCGACGGCGGTATGCGGACCCTGCACATGATGGGCGAGCCCGTCCTCGACGGGGACGGCTGCACCGCGTCGATGTGGGCGGTCCTGCGCGATGTCAGCCGGCTGCGACGCGGCCAGCACGTCGTCGGCAGGACGCAGGACACGTTGCGGCACCAGGAGCAGCTGGCCCGGGCCGAACACCGGATGGCGGTTGAACTCCAGGAGGCCGTACTCCCGCCGTGGCGCGGCTCGCTGCCGATACCCGGTCAGGGGGCGAGCGGTCTGGACATCGCCGCCCATTACCTGCCGTCGGGGTCGAGCGATCTGATCGGCGGCGACTGGTACGACGCGCTGCCGCTCCCCGACGGCAGGACGCTGCTCACCGTCGGTGACCTCACCGGCCATGGCATCCCGGCCACCTCGTCCATGGCGATGTTGCTCGGTGCGCTGCGCGGCATGGCCGTAGCAGGCGTCGACCCGGCGGCGGTGATGGGCCATCTGAACCAGTTGATCGAATGCTCGGCACAGCCTGCCCTGGGCAGCGCCGTATGCTGCCGCTTCGATCCCGCGGCCGGCACGCTCGTCTGGGCACAGGCAGGACACCCCGCACCGCTGCTGTTCCGCAACGGAGTGGGGCGCCCACTGCCCGCGCCGGACGGTGTGCTGCTCGGGGCCACATCCGGAGTCACCTATGAGCAGGACCGGATGGACCTGCTGCCGGGCGATGTGCTCGTACTCCACACCGACGGACTGACACGCCGGAGCGACCGAAACGCCGGCCCGGACATGCTTCTGGGGCTGGCGCCTCGGTTCGCGCAGGCCCGCACGGCACAGGAATGCGTACGGATCGTGGTCGAGAAGCTCGGAACGGCCGAACGGCTCGACGACGCCTGCGTATTGGTGGCCCGCGTCGAGGCGTGAGTGGGTCCGGCCCGCCTCGCGGATGGGGTCCTGGAGTGACCCCGCGTGGGCTTCCGGACCGCCTCGTACCTGTGAAGCACGCTGGGACGACAGGTCGGCACGACCCTCGACGGACGTCGTCCTGCGCCCGAGGTCTGCAGTCCCGAGTCAGATCTGGGAGCCTCTGGCCTTCTTGTTGGACGCGCTCGGTGGCAGGGCGCGTTCGATCTCCTCACGCAGGTCCTCGATCTTGGCGTAACCCGCGAACTGGCCGGTGAGCCGGTACATCTCGCGCAGCCGGTCCCAGGTCCTGTGCGAGGAGGTCTCCCCCATCGACACCAGGGCGAGCCGTGCGTAGCGGTCGGCCTGCTCGGGGTCGTCGGCGATGAAGCACGCCGAGGCGAGCGAGATGTAGTCGAAGATCTTGGACCGCTGGCGGCCGTTTATCCGCAGATCGAGTGCCTGCTTGGCGTGACGCTGAGCGGTGGAGGCAGCGCCCGGATCATGCTCGGCCAGCGTACGGAAGGCCAGGGCTTGCATACCGTGCATGTCCGCCTCGTCGAACATCTGCATCCAGCTCGGCGGCGGCACGTCACCCTTGTCCGAGACGAAGAGCTCCTCGGCCTCGCCGAGTGTGCGCCTCATGGCCTGCCCGCGCCCCATCGACGCCTGTGCCCACGCCTCGATGGTGTGCAGCATCGCGCGGGTACGCGGCAGGGTCTCCTCCCCCGAACCGGACTTGGCGAGCTTCATCAGGTCCAGGGCGTCGTCCGGACGGCCCAGGTGAACCATCTGGCGAGCGGCGCGGGAGAGCGCCTCCCCCGCGCGCGGACGGTCGCCGCCCTCGCGCGCCGCGTGGGCGGCGATCACGAAGTACTTCTGGGCGGTGGGCTCGAGGCCGACGTCGTGGGACATCCAGCCGGCGAGGACCGCGAGGTTGGCGGCGACACCCCAGAGACGGCGCTGCAGGTGCTCGGGGTGGTGGTAGGCGAGCATGCCGCCCACTTCGTTGAGCTGGCCCACGACGGCCTTGCGCTGGAGTCCGCCGCCTCTGGAGGCGTCCCAGGCCCGGAACACCTCGACCGAGCGCTCGAGGGCCTCGATCTCCTCGGAACCGATGGGGGCGGCCTCGTACAGGTCGAAGCCGGCGTTGTCGGCGTACAGGGGGTCGTTGAGGTGGGTGGCCCGGGCCGCAGGAGCGGGCTCGGAGTGCAGCCAGTCGTGCATGGCGCCGGTGATAGCTGAGCCAGCGGCGAGCGCGGCGCCCGCGCCCACCAAGCCGCGTCGGTTGAGCATGAGGTCCATTCCCGTGAATTCGGTGAGGACCGCTGCCGTCCGTTCGGGCGCCCACGGCAAACCGTCGGGATTGTCTTCCGTCCCGGCTTTTCGCCGTTTCCCCACACGCCCGCGCCGGCCGAACCCGAGGTCCTCGATGGTCACGACACGGCCGAGTCGCTCGGTGAACAGAGCCGCCAGCACTTCCGGCACGGGATCGCGGGGGGACTCCCCCATGTCGATCCAGCGCCGGACCCGCGAGGTGTCGGTGGCCAGTTGGAGGTGGCCCATGGCCGCCGCCTGTCTGTTCACCATTCTCGCGAGTTCGCCCTTGGACCAGCCGGCCAGGCCGAACAGGTCAGACAGGCGGGTGTTGGGTTCTCCGGTCACGTCAAGCCCCCAGGTTCTCGGCTGACTTGACCCTAGCCCCCTGGCGGATGCCCGGCGAATATTCGCCAGGGTTCGCCAGGGGTCGCTAGATGTTGTGCCACCCGCGGGCCGGTGTCAGGTAGGAAAGCGCCACCCCGCCCGGCAGCCCTAGGTACTCCCCAGGGTGCCGAACGGCCGCCGGACGGGGCGGCGCACGCAACTTGTCGGCGCACGAAGGGATCTGTCTCGCCCATGTACACAGCATCGTCCTCCGTGTCCGCCCCGCCCCGGCCGCTTCGTCCTCTGGGGGCGGGCGGCGGGCCGTATCTCGACCCCCGCGCCGCGTCACCGGCGTCCGGCACCGGTCGTGCCCGGCGGGCGGCGAGCCCTGGCTCCCAACCGCTCAGCGGCAGACTGGACTTGTCCGGCGTCCAGGGCGCGCAGCTCCGGATGGCCATCGCCTCGGTGCATCGCATCTGCCCGGAGTTCAATCCGGTGCAGGTGCTGCGCCGGAGCGGGCGCTCGGTGCTCATCGTTGGCACGACCGGCCGCGCGACCGCGGTGGCGAAGTGTTTACTCGACCACTCCCCCGCGTGGACGGAGCGGTTCCGGCACGAAATAGCGGCATACCGCGCCTTCGTCAGGCACCGCCCGCCAGTCCGGGTCCCCCGGCTCATCGCCGCCGACCCGGAGAACTGCACCCTGGTGATCGAGCGGATGCCCGGCCGTGTCGCGGCGCTGACGAGGCACCCGGCGGAGGCACCGCCCCGTGCGGATCTGCGGGCCGTTCTCGGAGCGGTCAGCCGGATCAACGCCTGGCGGCCGCCTGCCGGTCTGTTCGACGCCCCGCTGGACTACGCCGCACGCATCGCGCGCTATCACGAGTTGGGACTGTTCACCGACCGTGATCTGGGTGACCTGCAGAAGCTGCTGCACGGTCTGGCGCACGCGGGCGGCCGACAGGGCATGGGGCAGTTCTGCCACGGTGACGCTCTGCTCTCGAACATCCTGCTGCCGCCCACCGGACCGGTGCTGGTCGACTGGGAGCACGCCGGCTGGTATCTGCCCGGGTACGACCTGGCGACGCTCTGGGCCGTGCTCGGTGACGCACCTGCGTCACGACGCCAGATCAGCCAGCTGGCGCAGGCGGCGGGCGCCGCGGCCCGTGACGCCTTCCTGGTCAACCTCATGATCGTGCTGACGCGGGAGATCCGTACGTACGAGACGGCTGTCCAGCGTGCCATGCGCGAAGGCGCGCCGGCCGGGGGTGGCCAGGCGCGGCAGGGAGTGCTGTCCTCCGGCGAGGAGCAACGGCTGCTGCTGCGCAGGCTGCACGACGACTGCGCGATGGCCCGGCGGGCCGTGCGCGCAGCGGTGGGCACACGCTGACCACGCCGGGTCGACCGGCCTGACGAACGGGGGAAGCGCGCTGCGGGACCCGTGCCGACACACGGGTCCCGCAG
>NZ_JBHWZS010000242.1:0-12901 GCF_042728155.1 Streptomyces sp. NPDC060209 | reverse complement strand
GGCCGAGCACTGAGGGCACCGCAGCGGCGGGACGTGGCCGGCCACGGGGCCGGCTGCCGACGTCGTCGAGGTCCCGGCCGAGCCGGCGCCGGCTGCCACTGCGGACCCCGGCGCCGGCTGCCACATGGCCGAAGGGGAGCCCTACGGGACTTTCACCCAGTCGAGGGTGCGTTCCACGGCCCTCTTCCAGCCTGCGTAGCCTTCCGCACGCTGATCCTCGGACCACTGCGGCGACCACCGTTCGGACTCCTGCCAATGGGTGCGCAGTTCGTCGGTGTTCTGCCAGAAGCCCGTTGCCAGTCCTGCCGCGTAGGCAGCGCCGAGAGCGGTGGTTTCCGCGACGACGGGGCGGCTGACCGGGACGCCGAGGACATCGGCCTGGATCTGCATGCAGAGGTCGTTGGCGGTTACCCCGCCGTCGACCTTGAGCACGTCGAGGTGAACGCCGGAGTCCTGCTCCATGGCCTCGACGACATCGCGGCTCTGGTAGCAGATGGCTTCCAGGGTTGCCCGTGCCAGGTGGGCGTTGTCGTTGTACCGGGCGAGGCCGACGATTGCTCCCCGGGCGTCGGAGCGCCAGTAGGGGGCGAACAGACCCGAGAAAGCGGGGACGAAGTACATGCCGCCGTTGTCGTCGACGGTACGGGCGAGCACTTCGCTCTCGGCCGCGGTCTTGATGATCTTCATCTGGTCGCGCAGCCACTGCACCGCGGAGCCGGTCACAGCGATGGAGCCCTCCAGCGCGTAGACCACCGGGCTGTCGCCGAACTGGTACGCCACCGTGGTGAGCAGACCGTGCTGGGAGCGGACCAGCTCGGTGCCGGTGTTGAGTACCAGGAAGTTGCCGGTTCCGTAGGTGTTCTTGGCCTCGCCCGGGGCGAAGCAGACCTGGCCCACGGTGGCCGCCTGCTGGTCGCCGAGGACGCCACCGATGGGAATGGCGGCGCGCAGCGGCCGGGACGTGCGGGTCGCTCCGTAGGCCTCCGGGTGCGACGAGGGGTTGATGGTGGGCAGCATCGCCCGGGGGATGCCGAAGAAGCCCAGCAGTTCGTCGTCCCAGTCGAGGGTCTCCAGGTCCATCAGCATGGTGCGGCTCGCGTTGGTCACGTCGGTGGCGTGGATGCCGCCGTCGGGACCGCCGGTCAGGTTCCACAGGACCCAGGCGTCCGTGTTGCCGAAGAGGGCGTGGCCCGCCTCAGCCGCTGCCCGTACGCCGTCGACGTTCTCCAGGATCCACTGGATCTTGCCCGCGGAGAAATAGGTCGCCGGCGGCAGTCCGGCCTTGCGGCGGATGACATCGCCACGACCCGAGCGTTCGAGCTCCGCCGCGATGACGTCCGTACGGGTGTCCTGCCACACGATGGCGTTGTAGTAGGGCCGCCCGTTGCGCGGGTCCCAGACCACTGTGGTCTCACGCTGGTTGGTGATTCCGATCGCCGCCAGGTCGCCCGGCGCGAGGCCGCCGTACCGCAGGGCGTTCTGCATCACTGAGTTGGTGCGCTCCCAGATCTCCACCGGATCGTGCTCGACCCAGCCCGAGCGGGGGAGGATCTGTTCGTGCTCCAGCTGGTGCTTGGCGACCTCGTTGCCGCCATGGTCGAAGATCATGAATCGGGTGCTGGTGGTCCCCTGGTCCACCGCGCCGATGAAGTCAGCCATGTTGTGTCACCTCTCCGGCCGGTGGGATCAGTCCTGGGGGGCCGGGACGCGTCCCGGTGGCTCGGGTTCCGCGCTGGGCAGGAACCGGCCGATGAATACCTTGTAGAGTCCTGCGCCGAGCAGACCACCGATGAGCGGGCCGACGATCGGGACCCAGAAGTAGAGGTTCCCGTACTGATCTCGCCATGCTCCGTTGTACCCGGTGATGAAGCTCGCCAGCCGGGGACCGAAGTCGCGGGCCGGGTTGATCGCGTAACCCGCGTTGGTTCCCCACGCCATTCCGATCGCGACCACGACCAGGCCGATGACGAACGGGGCCAGGTTCGCGCCCGGCGGCGTGTTCAGCATGTCGGTGATGGCCATGATCAGCAGCAGCAGGATGGCGGTGCCGATGACCTGGTCCCGGAACGCACCCCATTCATGGACCGGCAGAGCGGGGTTGCCGTTGGCGGGGAGGGTGGAGAACACCGTCTGCGTCTTGACGGTGTGTCCGGGGTCGGCCTTCGCCAGGGCTTCGGTGTAGTTCCAGCGGACGAGGAGGGCGGCCACGAACGCGCCGGCCGTCTGGGCCAGGGCGTAGGGCACCACCTTGCCCCACGGGAACCCCCTGTACGCGGCGAGTGCGAGGGTCACCGCGGGATTGAGATGGGCACCACTCAGCCGCGCCGCCACGTAGACGCCCAGGGTGACACCGAGCCCCCACGCCCAGGCGATGCTGTCGTGGTCTCCGAGACCGCCGGGTGGGTCCGTCAGAGCCCCGCCCGCCGCCACCTGGGCCACCACGCCGCAGCCGAAGAGGATGAGGATCATCGTGCCCGCGAACTCGGCCGACAACTCGCCGACCAGTCCGGATCGTGTGCGCCGTTCCGCCATGGAAGCTCACCCTCCGCCGGCTGACCGGCCGTCGACTGCCTGAGCAATTTCCGTCAGGCTAAGACGGCTCGCACGGGGGCGCATATCAGGGTGAATCCCCCCTGCCGGATCCTCGCGTCATGGCCCTGCCGATACGCCCTGCTCTCAGGCGGTCGCGTGCGGCTCGGGCAGGGCGAGTCCGGGGCATGAGCCTGGCCTCTCAGGGCCGAACGACGCGTCAGCGCCGCTCGCAGGCGACTGCGCCGGTCCGGCTGTCGGCTCGGACACCCGTTGGTCTGTTCGTGTGGAAGGGGGTGTAGGTGCGGGAGCACGGAGAGGGGAGCACGCCCCGCAGGAGGGGCGCCGGGCGTACTTCAGGGCGTGCGCGGTGACGCGGTGCTGCGGCGGACGACCAGCCGGGGAGTCATGGTGGTGAGTACGGCGCGGTCCCTCCGGCCCTCTACGCGTTCGATCAGCATCCTCGCGGCAGTGGCGCCCATGGTGTGACCTGCCTGGTCGACGCTGCTCAACTGCACGGCGGTCAGGGCCGCGATCGCAGTGTTGTTGTACCCGACGAGCGAGAGGTCGTCCGGCACGCTCATGCCGAGCGCGTCCGTCGCCCGGTAGATGCCGAGGGCCGCGACGTCGGCGCCGGTCATGATGGCCGTAGGGGGCCGCTCGCCCGTCAGGAGCTGCATCCCCGCCTTGTAGCCCCCGTCGTCCGAGTAGCTCGTCCGCACCACCTGTGCCTGCTCCACCAGGCCGTGGCGTTCCATGGCCTCCAGGTACCCCTTCGCCAGTTCGGCCTCAGGGGTCTGCTTCCACAGGCTCGCCTTGGTCCCGGGTGCCGATACCAGGGCGATGTCCCGGTGCCCCAATGACACCAGGTGGTCGACCACCAGGCCGGCTCCGGCTCCGTCCGCGTCCACGACGGAGTCGTGCGCGGGGGAGGGGTCGTGGTGTCCGATGACCACCGTGGGTGTGGTGGCCGCCGTCTCGAGTACCTCGCTGCGGCGTGACCCCGGTGCGATCAGGATGATGCCGTCCATCTGCCGGTCGACCATCGAGCGGACCGTCCGTGCCTGGTCGTCCGCGTCGAAGCCCGCCGCGCCGATCAGTACCGTGTACTCACTCTGGTGCAGCTCGTCGCGGATGCCGTCGAGGATGTCGGCGAAGAAGGGGTTGCGGATGTTGTCGAGCAGCACGCCGATCGTGTAGGTCCGCCCCCGCATGCCGCGAGCGGCGGCGTGCGGCCGGTAGTTCAGCTCCGCCATGGCCGCCCGGACCTTCTCCTGCATCGCCGGGCTGGATCCGTAGGCATTGCGCAGGACTTTGGAGACCGCGGCGGTGGACACGCCCGCGTGACGGGCCACGTCCGTGATCGTCACGCGCTTCTGCTTCGGTGCCGGATCCATGCGAGTGCCCCCGAGTTGGATGATCGATGCAACGGTCTACATAGTGCCATGACGTGAACTCCGTGCCCAGACCTCTTTTCCGGGAAGTTACAGCTCGATGTCTTGACGTGGCTGGGGCTTGAGTGCACTGTTGTGCCCACTTCGCGTGGAGAACGTTACACGCACCGTCTCTCGGTCGGGCCCTCCTCGCTGTTCGCCCGCCGCCTGCCCTCGCCTCTTGAACACCAGGGAGTCAGTCGTGATCACCCCTTCTTTCCGTGCCGGAAAGGTGCGCATCGCCGGTCTCACGGCGGGCGCCGCCGCGATGGCCGTCCTGGCGACCGCGTGCGGCGGCTCGGGCTCGGCGGATTCCTCCACGCCGAAGAACTTCAGCTACCTGAGCGTCACTGAGAACACCACCGTCAAGACCGCCTTGGGCACTCTGTCCAAGGGGGCCTGCAAGGCGCAGGAGCAGGCCCTGCCGCTGAAGGTGGAGACGGTCCCGCAGTCCGGACTCGACCAGAAGCTGCAGCTGCTGGCCGGTCAGGGAGCTCTGCCCGTGCAGTTCGCCGCGGGTAACGCTCCCTCCCTGACCCAGCAGCTCTACAAGTCCGGCAAGGTCGCTGATCTGGAGAAGGAGCTCAAGGAGCTCGGGGTCCTCGACCAGCTCGAACCCGCGGCGATCTCGACGATCAAGGCGCTCTACGGCGGCACGGTCGAGGTGCTGCCCTACGAGTACAACATCGAGGGCATCTTCTACAACAAGAAGATCTTCGACGACAACGGCATCGCGGTTCCGGGCACCTGGGACGAGCTGGTGTCCGCCGCTGCGAAGCTGGAGGCCAAGGGTGTCCAGCCGTTCTCCGCCTCCGGGCAGCAGGGTTGGCCGATCACCCGGCTGGTGAGCACGTACCTCTATCGCAGCCTGGGCCCCGATGCCCTGCAGAAGGTGGCGGACGGCAAGGCGAAGCTGACCGACCCCGAGTACGTGAAGGCGGCCGAGGAGATCGCCGCCCTGGGCAAGAAGGGGTACTTCGGCAAGGGCGTCGGGTCCATCGACTACGACACCGCGATGAACCAGTTCCTCTCCGGCAAGGCCGGCATGTTCTACATGGGCAGCTGGGCGCTGACGAACATCGCCGACGCGAAGCAGAACAAGGTGGGAGCCGAGAACGTGGGCTTCATGCCCTTCCCCGCGGTGGCGGGCGGCAAGGGCACCGTCGACCAGTACCCGTCCAATGTCGGCCTGGGCATCGGGCTGGGAGCCAAGTCCTTCGACAAGAAGACCGGCGACTGGGTCTCCTGCATCGCCGAGAACTACGGCAGCACGGCGCTGAAGGACCACGGCTCCATCTCCGGCTTCAAGGTGAACACCCCGGTCGAGGACAGCACCGAGGTCACCACCCAGGTCCGCGAGACCATCAGCGAATCGAAGCAGAACGTCCTGTGGTTCGAGGCCCTGTTCAGCACCAAGGCCACCACCGTCAGCCAGACCAACGCCGCAGGGCTGGCCAGCGGGAGCACGAGCCCGGACCAGTTCATGCAGACCGTTCAGGACGCCCTCGACACCGAGTAGACCCCTGAGCGACGCGGCTCAGGATGAACACGCCTTCCCGTAGTGACCTTCCTGAGCCGCCCGCACCGCTCTGTGCACAACCGCTCGCCCACCACAGAAGTGGACACCTTCCATGCACCGTGTACTCGGTGACCGCAGGGCCATCGCCATCCTGATCGGTCCCGCTCTGCTGGTCTACTCCCTCATCATGCTCGTCCCGATGGTGTGGTCACTGGGGTACTCCTTCACCAAGGGCAACACCATCGACGGCTTCACCGGCAACGGACTGGACAACTTCCAGCGCCTGTTCACCGACCCGGCCGTCCGCGAAGCCCTGACGTTCACCCTCAAGTACGCGGCCGTCGTGACGGTCGGCCAGGTCCTGACGGGCTACCTGCTGGCCCTGCTCTACGTCTTCTTCCTGAAGAAGTCATCGGCGCTCATCCGCACGCTGGCCTTCTTCCCCGTCGTACTGCCCACTGTCGCCGTGGGTCTGCTCTTCCAGAAGTTCTTCCAGGTCGCCCCGCAGACCGGCCCCGTCAATTCCCTGCTGAACATGGCCGGCCTGGAATCCGTCGACTTCTTCGGCAGTGCCGGGAACGCCTTCTGGGTCCTGGTCGTCATGGACATCTGGCGGTCGATGGGCTTCTACGCGGTCCTCCTGTTCGCCGGACTCGTCGACATCCCCGAAGAGGTACTGGAATCGGCCCGCCTGGACGGTGCTTCCGGACTGCGGCTGATCCGGCACATCGTCGTGCCCCTGTCCTTCCCCGTACTGATGTCGTCCCTGATCTTCAGCATCAACGGCACTCTCAAGGTCTTCGACTCGATCGTCGCCCTGACCAACGGCGGGCCCGGCAACGACACCTCGCCGCTGACCCTGTACATGTTCCAGACGTCGTTCACCTACAGCGACTACGGCTACGGCAGCACCATCGCCTTCCTGCTGACCGTGGTGTGCCTGCTGGTGACCCTGGTCGTCTTCCGCCTCTCGCGCCGCGACCTCACGAAGGGCTGACGCCATGGCAGTCACCGCATCCACCGGCACAGCCCCCGCCAGGACGGCCTTCGGCAGTCACCGGCCCGGCACGGCTCGTACCGCACCGAAGCGTTCCCGTCGCGGGAACATCTGGGTCAAGGCCGCCGTCGGCGTGCTCCTGGTCGTCGAGGTGTATCCCCTGTTGTGGATGTTCCTCACCTCGCTGAAGTCCAACGACGACTACCTCAACAACTCCACCTGGAGCCTCCCGACGACATGGGAGTGGGGCAACTACACCGAGGCCTGGACCACCGGCAACATCGGCCTGTACATGAAGAACAGCCTGATGGCGGTCGTCCCCTCGCTGGCCCTGATCCTGCTGCTCGGTACCGCCGCCGGATTCGCCCTGCAGATCATGGTGTGGAAGGGCCGCAGCTTCACCCTGCTCCTCTTCCTCGCAGGCATGATGGTGCCCTCGCAGATGATCCTGCTGCCCCTGTTCACCGTGTACTTCCAGACCGGTCTCTCCGGCACGATGTGGCCGCTGATCCTCACGTACACCGGCACCGGCCTTCCGCTGACGGTGTTCATGATGGCCACGTACTACAAGACGGTCCCCAGGGAGCTGTTCGAGGCCGCCACCATCGACGGCGCCGGCATCCTGCGCGCGTTCTGGACCATCAGCGTCCCCATGGTCCGCAACGCCCTGCTCACCGTCGGCCTGGTGCAGTTCTTCTTCATCTGGAACGACCTGCTCATCGCGCTGACCTTCACCAACAGCCAGGACATGCGCACCGTCCAGGTCGGCCTGCTCAACTTCACCGGCGACTTCGGCGCCACCCAGTACGGGCCGTTGTTCGCCGCGATCTGCATCAACGTCTTCGGCACCCTGCTGATCTATCTCTTCCTCAACCAGAAGGTCATGAAGGGCCTCACCGGTGGAGCCGTCAAGGGCTGAGAACCGCCCGATCCTGACGCCCCACCGGTCGCTTCACCGCACACTTCACGGAAGGTCCCCCATCGATGTCCCTTCAGCCTGCCCCGGTCACGTTCGAGCACCTGACGCACGGTCTCGGAATCGGCGTCGCCACTCCTCGTCTGTCATGGAAGCTGCCCCCCGGGGCCGACGCCCAAGAAGGCTACGAGGTCGAGTACGACCAGGGTGGGCGCCTGCACCGCACCGGTCATATCGACAGCCCCGAACACGTGCTGGTCCCATGGCCCGGCGCTCCGCTCACCTCGCGTGAGCGGAGCACCGTCAGGGTCCGCACCTGGTCCGCGGGCGACGAGCCGTCCGCGTGGAGCGAGCCCAGCACGGTCGAGGCCGGACTGCTGGACGCCGGTGACTGGAGCGCGGTCCCGGTCGGTGCGGACTGGTCCGAGGACCCCGACGCCGACCGCCGACCCGCCCGTGTGCGCAAGGACTTCACTCTTGAGCGTCCGGTCACCAGGGCCAGGCTCTACGTCACGGCACACGGCCTGTACGAGGCGGAGATCAACGGCGTCAGGGTGGGGGAGGACGCCCTGTCACCGGGATGGACGGTCTACCACGAGCGTCTTCGCTACTACACCTACGACGTCACCGCACACCTCACGCAGGGCACCAACACCATCGGCGCGTGGCTCGGCGACGGCTGGTACCGCGGGCGCTTCGGCTTCGACGGCGGCACCCGCAACATCTACGGCACCGACCAGTCACTGATCGCCCAGCTGGAGATCACCCACGACGACGGCACCGGCACGGTCATCGCCACTGACAGCAACTGGACCGCAGCCCCCGGCCCCATCCTCACGAGCGGCCTGTACGAGGGGGAGACCTTCGACGCCCGCCTCGACGACCCCGCATGGTCCACCCCCGGGCCTCGGCTCCTCGCGGACTGGACCCCGGTGGCCGTTCACCGAAGGGACCCCGCGACCCTCTTCGCACCCCAGGGGCCCGCGGTGCGCTGCACACAGGAGGTCGCGCCCGTGTCCGTCGTGCGCAAGGGCGACGGCCGCTACCTGCTGGACTTCGGGCAGAACCTGGTCGGCCGGCTGCGCCTCACCGCCGAAGGCGCGGAAGGCACCACGATCACCCTCCGCCACGCGGAGGTACTGGAGGAAGGCGAGTTGGCCACTCGCCCGCTGCGAGAGGCCCACGCCAAGGACACCTACATCCTCGCCGGAGACGGGCCGCGCACCTGGCAGCCCCGCTTCACCCTGCACGGCTTCCGCTACGCGGAGGTCACGAGCTGGCCGGGTGACGAGCTGCCCGAGGGCGCGGTGACCGCGCTCGTCCACCACACCGACATGCGACGCACAGGCTGGTTCGAGTGCAGCGACCCCCTGGTCAACCGCCTGCACGAGAACGTCGTATGGAGCATGCGCGGCAACTTCGTCGACATCCCCACCGACTGCCCCCAACGCGACGAACGCCTCGGTTGGACCGGCGACATCCAGGTCTTCGCCCCCACCGCCAGTTACCTCTACGACTGCGCCGGCATGCTCGACTCCTGGCTCACCGATGTCGCCGCCGAACAGCTCCCCGACGGCACGGTCCCCTGGTATGTGCCCGTCATACCCGGCGGCCCGCAGTGGACCCCGATCCACCCCGGCGCCGCGTGGGGAGACGTCGCCTCCTTCACTCCGTGGCTCCTCCACCAGCGCTTCGGCGACCTGGACCTGCTACGCCGTCACTTCGCCACCGGCCGCAAGTGGGTCGACCTCGTGGAACGCCTGGCCGGCCCGACCCGCCTGTGGGACACGGGAGTCCAGCTGGGGGACTGGCTCGACCCCATCGCCCCGCCCGACGACCCCGGCGACGGCCGCACCGACCGTTACCTGGTGGCCACCGCCTACTTCGCCCGCTCCGCCCGCCACCTGGCATGGTCGGCGGACGCACTGGGCGACACGGACACCGCCCTCCACTACGGCGCACTCGCCGACGAGGTCGCCGCGGCGTTCCGCGGTCGGTACGTCCTTCCCACCGGGCGCATGACGAGCGACAGCCCCACCGCCTACTGCCTCGCCATCGCCTTCGACCTGCTCGACACACCCGACCTGCGCCGACGGGCCGGCGACCGCCTGGCCACCCTGGTCCTGGAGGACGACGCCCGCATCGCCACCGGTTTCGTCGGCACCCCGCTGATCTGCGACGCACTGACCGACACAGGTCACCTCGATGTCGCGTACCGGCTTCTGACCCAGACCGAATGCCCCTCCTGGCTCTACACCGTCACCCAGGGCGCCACGACGATCTGGGAACGCTGGGACAGCCTGCGCCCCGACGGCACCCTCAACCCCGGAGGCATGACCTCCTTCAACCACTACGCCCTCGGTGCCGTGGCCGACTGGCTCCATCGCGTCGTCGGAGGCATCACCGCCACCGCGGCGGGCTTCCGGACGCTCTCCTACCGGCCCCGCCCCGGCGGCGGCATCACCTGGGCGAACACCAGCCATGAAACCCCGTACGGCACGGCGGCCCTGTCCTGGCAGTTGGCCGACGGCGGGATGACGGCCCGGATCACCGTCCCCCAAGGCTGCTCCGGAACGGTGGAACTGCCCGGGCGGGCGCCCTTGTCGGTCGGCCCCGGTGACCACACCTTCGACACCGCCCTGCTCGACCGGAACGCGGCGTAGAACAGGGGCGGCGACGCCCCGGTCCCTCAGGTTCCTCTCCGGCACGTGCGCTCACCAAGAGGCTTCATGACAGCCAGGAGAACGCCGGCACGGAGAGGCAGATCCGGTGCCGGGTCGACCTGACCCCGACCCGGCACCTCCTCGGCACACGCCCCGACGAACACTCGCTTCACTCAGTCCCACGCCTTTCCTCCGAAGGAGTACGGAAAGAATGAATCGTTCCATTGGAATGTCCCGGCGGCAGGTCGTCGCCGCAGCTGTCATCGGCACCGCCGGAGCCGTGGTCACCAGCATTCCCGCGGCCTCCGCAGCGGTGGCCACGAAGGCGAAGGCGGCACAGCCGTGGCGCGACACCGCCAAGCGGGCCGCCTGGCGTGCGGACTCCCTCGTCAAGGCGATGACGCATGCGGAGAGGGTCGTCCTCGTCACCGCTGTCGAGATCGCCGAGTTCAAGCCCTTGGAACACCTGGGCATCCCGGCGATGACCCGGGTCGACGCGTCCGACGGCCTGCGCGGAGACACGGGCGTCACCGCCTTCCCGGCCCCCAACGCCCTTGCCGCCACGTTCGACGCCGCGCTGGCGGAGAAGTACGGGGACGCGATCGGGGCGGAGGCCCGTGCCAAGGGCTGGAACGTCCTGCTCGGCCCCACGGTGGACATCGACCGGAATCCGCGCAACGGCCGCGAGTCGGAGTCCTACGGCGAGGACCCGCTGGTCAACGGCGTGATGGGCGCCGCCGTCACCAAGGGATTCCAGAAGAACGACGTCATCGCCCAGGTCAAGCACTTCACGGTCTACCACCAGGAGGAGGGCCGTAACTCCTTGGACGTGAAGGTCTCCGAGCGGGCACTGCGCGAGCTGTACTACCCCGCGTTCGAGCACACGATCCGCGAGGGCGGTGCGCTCTCCATCATGAACTCCTACCCCAAGATCAACGGGGTGTTCGCCTGCCAGAACGAAAAGATCATCAACGATCTGAAGACCGACCTCGGCCTCGAGAACGGGTACGTCGGCACCGACTTCTACCCGACGGGCGACCGCGTCGAGTCCATCCGTGCGGGAGTCGACTCCGCGGCGCTCATTCCCGACACCCCCAAGGAGGCCTTCACCGACGGCCGGATCCCCGAGGAGCGCACCCTCGACGCGGCCCGCCGCATCCTGTTCGCACTCTTCGCCTCCGGCGCGTACGACAACCCCCTGCCCGCCACTCCGGCAGCGGTCGTCACGACCCGCGCGCACCAGGACCTGGCCCGCGTCACCGGAGAACAGGCCACCGTCCTGCTCAGGAACGAGCGCGACCTCCTGCCGCTGTCTGCACGCGGGACCATCGCGGTGATCGGCCCCACCGGCAAGGACGCCATCACGGGCGTCGAAGGATCCTCCTACGTCGACCCCGGCGACTACACGACCGCCGCCGATGCCATCAAGGCCATCGCCGGATCGAGCCGCGTCCTGCGCTCCCAGGGGACGCTGGGCGACGTCGCACTGCCGGTGATCCCCGCCGACGCTTTCACCACCCCTGACGGCAAGCAGGGCCTGCACGCGGAGTTCTTCGCGGGCGAGGACCTCTCCGGAACGCCCGTCGCCAGTACGACCACCGGCAATGTCGACTTCCGCTGGGGCAATCCGGTCGGCGGCCTCCCCGCCAAGTGGTCCGGCCGGTGGACGGGCAAGCTCACCCCCACCACCACCGGTTGGGTGCGCTTCTCGACCCTGCTGTCCGGCGCGGGCAAGCTCGTCGTGGACGGCGTGACCGTCTTCGACGAGTCCCGTTTCCTGTGGGACTCCTTCTTCGGCCCCCAGGAATCGGCCATCGGCGGCGTCACTCGGCTCACCGCCGGCAAGCCCGTCGACATCACCGTCGAGTACACGACCAAGGATGTCGGCTACAACGGCCCCAGCATGAAGCTGTGCTGGCAGCCCGAATCCCTCATTCCCGCGGCTGCCGATACGGCCAAGAAGGCCGACGTGGCGGTCGTCTTCGTCAACAACTACACCGGCGAAGCCTTCGACCGCGACGATCTCTCGCTGCCCGGCGACCAGAACCAGCTCATCGAGGCCGTCGCCGCGGCCAACCCGAACACCGTGGTCGTGCTCAACACCTCCGGGCCGATGCTCATGCCGTGGCTGAAGCAGGTCAAGGGAGTCGTACAGAGCTGGTACCAGGGCGCGGCAACAGGCACCGCCGTCGCCAACGTCCTGTACGGGAAGGCCGAGCCCGGTGGCCGGCTGCCGGTCACCTTCCCCGCGGACGAGAAGCAGGGCCCTTCCACCTACACCGGCGGCAAGAACGATGGTGCCAACGGCAGCATCACGTACGACGAGGGCATCTACGTCGGCTACAAGTGGTACGACAAGCACCACGCCGAGCCCCTCTTCCCCTTCGGACACGGCCTGTCGTACACCTCGTTCGCCTACGGCAAGCTCCGCACCGACGACCTTTCCCTCGCCCGGGAGAAGGACACCGCCAAGGTCACCGTCGAGGTGAGGAACACCGGACGCCGTGCCGGATCCGACATCGTGCAGGTCTACGTCGGGCACCTCCCCACCCGCGCGGAGACCCCCGAGAAGCACCTGGCAGGCTTCGCCCGCGTTCAGTTGCGCCCCGGACAGCGCGAGAACGTGACCGTCGAGATCGACCGCCGACGCCTGTCCTACTGGGACGAGTCCAAGAACCGCTGGGTGACCCCCACCGGCAAGGTCCGCGTGTACGTCGGCCGCTCGGTCGCCGACATCGAGCTCGCGGGCACGATCACCGTGTCCTGAGCGGCGCCTGCACACACCCCACAGCACCGACCTGGGCGGGACCACACCGAACCCGCCCAGGTACACCTCCGTGGTCC
>NZ_JBHWZS010000241.1:0-12930 GCF_042728155.1 Streptomyces sp. NPDC060209 | reverse complement strand
GGGCGGCCTGATCAGCCGCCCGGCTGGAGGCGCGTCAGGCGTTCCAGTTGGGAGCGCGGGGCCAGGTCTCAGTTGAGGCCGAGGATGACGGACTCGATGTTCCGGGCTGTCACCGCGGAGCTCTTCCGGGTTCAGCGGCCGGGGACGGGGAGATCGCCCTCGACGTACTGAGCGCGGCCGTCGGCGAAGGACCAGTCCTCGGGGCCGTTCTCGAAGTAGCTGACGAACAGGTCCTTGCCATCGACACCGGTTTCGGCGAGCTGTTCGGCGAGCGTGCGGTACACGAGTTGCTTGTCCTGGGCGCTGCGGCCGCGCTGGGTGAAGATATGGACGATGACAGTGCCAGGGGTGCGCTCAAAACCGAGTCCGGCGTCCAGGGCGATGATTTCGTCGGGGTCGTGCTGGGTGATGATCTGGAAGCGATCCCGCTCGGGGATCTTCAGGACGTCGATGAGCGATTGCTGGACGGCGTCAGCGATGGCTCGGATGTTCTCGGGGCGACGGCCGCGGATCATGTCGATGCGCACGAGGGGCATGGCAAACTCCTTCGGATGAGGGGCGGGCAGGGCTCCAGCGGCGGTCTTGGTCAGGTAGCCGCACTGGGCCCGGGGCGCCGAAGGTCGTGTCGGAGCCGATGCGGAGCCCGCCGAGGTCGAGGACGGTCGTGGGGCCGCCGACCACCAGGGCCGAGCCGTCGTGGCCAGGAAGTGGGGGAGGGCGATGTCATGCTGCTTCAGCTCCTTGGTCGGGGCAGGGAGGGGACGGTGGTGCTGCCGGGTCGTCCCAGCAGCCCCATCCCTCGCCGTCGACCGTAGGGAGATAGCAGGCGCAAGCGGAAATGCTGCTCCGGTTGCAGCTATGCCCCACCTGCATGGGTGCAGGTCGAGGCCGCGTCGAGTGCCGCGTCGAGGAAGCGGCGCAGCAGCGTGGACCCGGTGCCCGCCTCCGGGCGGTAGGCGAGACGGACGGGGCTGGGCGGTGCGCCGGTCAGCGGCAGGAAACGCAGCGCAGGGTGGTGAATACGGCGCTCGGCGACGTCGGGGACGATGCCGAGTCCGCGTCCGGCGGCCACCGATTCGAGCCACTCGTCGAAGTTCGCGGTCTCCACGTACCGATGCGGGCCGTTCCCGCTCGGCCAGCACCAGGGGCCGGTGGTGCCGCTGGCGGTGTTGACGACCAGGGTCCACTCGTGGGCGTCCTGCCAGCGCAGGGCGTCAGCCATGGCCTTGGGCGGATGGCTGCGGGAGGCCTCCCGCCCGCCGCCCGCGGCTTCGTCGCGGGCGTGGACGGCGACGCGCTGTTCGTCGTACAGGTGCACCGTGCGCACACCGTCTCCGACCGGCCTGCTGCCGCGCACCAGGGCCACGTCGACACCCTGGCGGTCGAGGGCGTCCAGCGGGTTGTCGCAGCGCACCAGCTCGACCTGTGCCCCGCTGTCGCGCTCGAAGCGGGCGATGGCGCGCTGTGCCCAGGGATCAGGCAGCAGCCAACTGAAACCGAGCCTCAATCTCAGCTCGTGACGGGCTGCAGCAATAGCCGCGTCGAACCCGGCCAGGGTCCGCTCCACGTGGACGAGGAACGCGGCGCCGGTGTCGGTGAGTGCGACGCCGCGCGACGAGCGGTCGAGCAGCCGCACCCCGAGGCCCGCCTCCAGCTGGGCGACGGTGCGGCTCAGGGCAGGCTGCGTGATCAGCAGCTCCTCAGCGGCGTGGGTGAATGAACGGCGCCGGGCCACCGCGGCAAACGCCCGCAAGTGCCGCAGCTCGATGCCGGATGTGCTCGCGGGGCGGGGCGCGGTCACCGCCGCCTCGCACTATGCCTGAGGAACATGAATGCAGCGTATCCGGCATTTCTGCCCACTGCGCCCGCGGCCTAGCGTCGACCGGTAAGCCTCCCGCACGGGGGAAGTCCCGAGAAAGTAAGTGATCATGAGACAGGTCCTCGCGCAGCCCGGCCCCACCCGCACCCCGTCGCGGACCGGCTCCCCGTGGCCGACCGTGCTGCGCGGCGCGGCGGCAATGGCCGCCGCGATGGGCGTGGGCCGCTTCGCGTACACGCCGATCATGCCGCTCATGCACGACCAGGCCGGGATGTCGGACAGCCTGGGGGCCTCGCTGGCCACCGCCAACTACCTCGGCTACCTGGCCGGCGCCCTCCTCGGCATCGCCGCCCCCGCGCTGCTCCGCTCAGCGGCTGCCCTGCGTACCGGGCTTCTGGTCCTGGCGGCGTCCCTCGCCCTGATGCCCCTCATGCATGACGGCGGCGCCTGGTGGGTGCTGCGGCTGGCGGCGGGCGCGGCCAGCGCCCTGGTGTTCATGATCGCGACGAGTGCCTTGCTGGCGGGGCTCGCCGCGCACGCCGAACACATGACCGGCTGGGCCTTCGGCGGGGTCGGCGCGGGAATCGCCCTGTCCGGTCTGACGGTGGTGGCGGTCCAGCAGGCCGGCTCCTGGCAGGGGGCCTGGGCTGCCTGCGCCGCGCTCACCGTGCTGCTCACCGCCGCCTCCTGGGGCCTGGCGCCAGACGTCGCGGCCCCCGCCGCCACGGTGCCCACCGAACGGCCGCGCACCCGGCGCTGGTTCACCGCCCTGCTGGCCAGCTACCTCCTGGAGGGCATCGGCTACATCATTGCCGGGACCTTCCTGGTCGCCGCCCTGCAGCAGGGTGCGCCCGGCTGGATCGGCAGCGGTGCCTGGATCGTGGTCGGCCTGGCCGCGCTGCCCTCCTGCGCCCTGTGGATGCGCCTGGCCCGCCGCGTCTCCCGCCCGGCCCTGCTGACGATCTCCCTGTCGCTGCAGGCCATCGGCATCGCCCTGCCCGCCCTGTCCACGAGCAGCGTCTCCGCGCTCGCCGCCGCCGTCCTGTTCGGCGCAACTTTCATGGGCGTGAGCACCATGGCCCTCGCCATCGGCACGCACCTCCGCATCCCGCGCGCCGTCGCCCTGCTGACCACCGGCTACAGCCTCGGCCAGATCCTCGGCCCCCTGCTGGCCGCACCGCTGCTGCGGCACGGCTACCACTCAGCGCTCCTGCTCGGCGCCGCCCTGGTGCTCGCCGCCGCCTGCGCTGCGGCCGCCTGCTGCATCCGCTTCCCCCACCACCTCACCCAGACCGCCTGAACCCCGGAGGTGCACCATGCCCGGTGACCTGACCATCCTCGACACCGACCTACGCGTGTGGGCTGCCCCGATGGCCGGCGGCCCCAGCACCCCCGCCCTCGTTCAGGCCGCGGCCCGGGCCGGGGGACTCGGCTTCCTCGCCGGCGGCTACAAGCCCCCCGCCGCCCTCGCCGTCCAGATCGCCCAAGTTCGCACCACCGGCGCAATGTTCGGCGTCAACCTCTTCGCCCCCAACCCCGTCCCCGTCGCCCCGGACGCGTACCACGCCTACGCCCTCGCACTCCAGCCGGAAGCCGACCGCTACCACCTCGCGCTCCCCACGGAGCCCCGGGCCGAGGACGACGACTCCTGGACGGAGAAGCTCGACCTGCTCCTCAAAGACCCTGTACCGCTCGTATCCTTCACCTTCGGGCTTCCTCACCCGGACACCGTCCGGGCGCTGCAGGACGCTGGCAGCCTCGTCGCCCAGTCCGTCACCGCACCCAGCGAAGCCCTGGCCGCCGCGGAGACCGGCGCAGACCTGCTGATCGTCCAGGCCCCGGCGGCCGGTGGCCACTCCGCCACCCTCACCCCCGACCGGCCCGTTGCCCCCGTCGAACTGCCCGACCTGGTCAGCGACGTACGGCACATCGTCCCACTGCCCGTGATCGCCACCGGCGGCATCGCCACCCCGGCCGACACCGCCGCCGCCCTACGGGCCGGAGCCCACGCTGCCATGGTCGGCACCGTCCTCCTGTGCACCCACGAGAGCGGCGCCTCCGTACCCCACAAAAATGCCCTCACCGACCCGGCTTTCACCGACACCACGGTGACCCGAGCCTTCACCGGCCGCCCGGCCCGCGCCCTGCGCAACCGCTTCACCGATACGTACGGCTCCCTCGCCCCGCTCAGCTACCCCGCCGTCCACCACCTCACCGCTCCGCTGCGCAAGGCCGCCACCACAGCGCACGACACCGACCTGATCCATCTGTGGGCAGGCACCGGCTACCGTCATGCCCGCGAAGAACCCGCCGCCCGCACCCTCACCCGTCTCGCAGCGCGGACATGACCTCGACGATCAGCCCGCCAGGCGAGCCGTGTCGCGACGTCATCGACTTCGAACTGTCGAGTTTCAGATCCGGCACCCGATGCGGGGGCCCATGTCTTTGGTCAAGGTGATCGATTGTGGGTTCGGAGCGTCTGCAACGATGACCCCGTGCCTGCTGATGATCAGGTGGGCGATGACGTCTCCGCGGAGCTCGCGGCGTTTCTCCGCGACGTTGACGACCGTCCGGTGAGGGTCTCCGCTTCCGCATGCGGGGGGTGCGAAGGGCGCGTCTTCTCCGTGGACTTCGACGTGGTCGAGGGGGTTGTGGAGCGCCAATGCATTGCCTGTGGCATCAGGGCGTTCATCGCGGACAGTGCGGAGTACTGGGATGAAGCGGAACCCTGCGTGGCTGAGTGTCCTTGTGGGAGCGACGAGTTCGAAGTGGCTGTCGCGTTCTCGCTCATGGGTGATGGATCGGTCCGTTGGGTAACGGCGGGTGTGCGGTGTCAGCAGGATGGGGCAGTCGCAGTCTGTGCCGACTGGAAGATCAGCTACCGACCCTGACGCCGGTCCCCGGCATCGACGTCAGGGACCTTGGATCTGAATGCCACAGTTGTTCTCGCACAGGATGCACGCGCTTTTGTGGCAGGCGAGGTCAGCTGTCATCAGCCGTGTCTTCTCATGCGGTGGGCAGCTGGGGCGGCCCGGGCCCCCGGGGTGAAAGCGTTCCGGGGGCGCGGGGTGGCGCGGTTGGGACGGTGCTGGTCAGCCGAGCGGGTTGGTGGTGTCGCGCAGGGTGGCCAGGGCCGGGGCATACATGCGGGCCTTGATCGTGCCGAGGGTGTCGCCGGCCTTGTTCACCTGTGCCTGGGCGATCTCGATCGCGGTCGAGCGCACGGCGTCCTCAGTGACCGCCTGGTCGACGATGCCGGTGGCTGCGGCGTCGGTGCCGCCGTAGCGGTGGGCGGTGAGCATGGCCTTGTGCGCGGTCTGCGGGGCCAGCCGGGACTGGATGAGGGCGGCCATGCCGGGGGTGAAGGGGATGTTGATGTCCGCTTCGGGCAGGCACCAGTAGCCGCGGTCGGCGCGCATGATCCGGAAGTCGTGGGCGAGGGAGAACATCGCGCCGGCGGCGAAGGTGTGCCCCTGCAGTGCGGCCACTGTGATGACCGGCAGCGACAACATCCGTGCGAACAGCTCGTGGACGGAGGCGACGTAGTCCTGGTGCTGGTCGGCGTGGGCGAACAGCCAGTCCAGGTCGAGCCCGTTGGAGTAGAACTTGCCTGTGGCGGCGGTGACCAGGGCTCGGGGGCCCTCCGCCTTGTCCACCTCGTCGAGGGCGGCGTTGACGGCGGTGAGCCAGTCGGGGTGGAAGCGGTTCTCTCCGTCTCCGAGGTCGAGTACGAAGACGTTGTCCTGACGGTCGAGCGAGGGCATGGCGACTCCTTCGAGCTGAGCTGACTGGATGAAGTGGCTGCGGACTACGACCTGGGCCGTGGTCCGGCACCAGGGTGGTCACGCAGGGCGTGTAGGAGCAGGTCGTGAAGCTCGGCGGCGGCCGCCTCGATCGGGGCGGTGCTCTGTTCGGCCCGGCACGTGATCACCGCGCCTCCGACCGCGGCGATGATGAAGGCGCCGAGCCGGTGGTTGCGTTCCTCGGTGAGGCCGTGCCGGAAGAGGAAGGCTGCGAGTGCCTCCTGCCAGCGGGCGAAGCCGGCGGTGGCGGAGCGGGCAAGCTCGGGTGCGTCGTCGTTGGTCTCGACGGCCACCGCCACGATCGGGCACGTCGGCCCTGAAGCCGCTCTCTTCGAGCCGGTCGCGCCACAGCACGAAGAACGCGTCGACGGCCTCCACGGGGTCATCCCCATGCATGGCGGCATCGATCAGGCCCGCGATGAATTCCCCCGCCCCTGCCAGCGCCACCGCCTCGCCGATGAGCTGCGCCCGCCCGCCGGGGAAGTGGTTGTACACCGATCCTCGAGGGGCTCCTCTGCGTGCGAGCACCCGCTCGATGATGGTCGCGCCCGCCCCGTACTCACGCAGCAGAGCAGCAGCACTGGTGATCATCCGGTCACGGTTTTGACTCCTGCGCGGACTCACCCAGCCACCACCCTCCCGACGACGAGGCGGCCTGCCGAATAGGCTACCTGTCGGTAACTTATGGGTTGTGTCATAGAACACGCAAGAGGGGCTGCATCATCATTCATCCAGTACCGACCGGAACCGCCGGCCGCGTCTTCACCTGCCCCTTCCGCTATGAGACGTCGTTCTGGGCGGTGCTGCTGACCTTCTCCGGTGCCGAAAGCGATCGGCCCGCGTCCGACGGATCGCGTCCGCCTTCGGGTGCGGCGCCCACGCATTGGTCGCCCGATACCGAGCGGTGCTACTTCGACGGCCGTCATGCTCTCCGCGAACGGTGGACACCCTTGCTCCGCGAGCCACCGAGGATCCGGACCGACACCTGGCCGAACTGGTCCGCCTGAATCGCCTCCTCACCATCCGCTCCGCCGTCTACTGGGAGAACCGCACCCATCTGTTCGCGGAGCAAGTGCGCTCCCTGTTCGACGACGGAATGAACCTTCCCCGCCGGTTGCCTCAGCACGACCCGGCGGAGGGGACGCGAGCACTGGCCAGGATCCTGATCGACCGATCGACTTTCCACACCGCCGCCTGCGAGTTCAGGCCCGCCCTCGATGACTTCCGCGAAGCCCTGAGGTACCTGGGGGAGGCCAACTGACCCGCGCCGGCGAACGTTCGCCCCAGGACTCGTGAGGACCGTCCGATCCTGCGCCTGCTGTTCGCCGCGACGCGTCACACCGAGACCGCGAACCCGACGACCACAGCAGTCGTAATCGCGGCGCTGCGCACAGCGGCGCGGCAGGGTCGCACCACGCACCCCTCCCGGCGGCCTAGGACAAGCCGTCGAGCGGCCGGAGGAAGCGGCGCTCGTAGCGCTTGATGCAGCGGGTGTCACGAGCCAGCTGGAACGCTTCCTGGCACTCCGGGTCGGACATGCTGTCCGTGCGGTACTGCTCGTACGCGGCCAGGCTGGGAAAGGAGAAGAGGGCGTAGGCGATGTCACTGTCGCCCTCACTCGGCAGGAAGTAGCCGTGGTGCGTCCCGCCGAAACGGTTGACGAGCCGGACCCAGCGGCGACCGTATTCTTCGAAATCGTCAAGCTTGTCGGCATCGATCTCGTACTTCAGGTGAATAGTGATCATGTCTTCATGATGCCGTGTGACGGCTCGGACTCCGTGAGCAGGACCAGGGGTCGCGCCGCGGGGGAGAGGTCGAGCCGGGCGAGTCGGCTGACGCGGGGGCGGTCCAGAAATGCCCTCTGCTGTTCGTCGGTCTGCGGCTTCCGCGTCCGGCGTCCCCGCGTCCGGCGTCCCCGGGGGCGGCTTGCTCCGGCCGCCCGGACCAGGTCCGCAGTGCCCCCGCCACAACCAGGCCCGTGGACACATGGTTGAGACGTGCAGATCGCCCCTGTACTTCGTTCGCGTGGAAACTCCGAGGCCTGGAAGATTAATTTGCCGCGCCGGGAACAGCCGGTCGGGCCGGCGGGGTTGCATCGACCGAGGAACCGGCGCCGCACGGGTGGAGAACACGGAGACCACAGGGCCGGCCGCCACACCAGGGTCCGGGCTCCAAGATCGCGGCGCGCCCGCTGCCCACTCGGACCAAGACGTACTTCTGCAGGAGGACTTTTTCATGACTGACCGGCCCTTGACGCTCATGGCCGTCCACGCCCACCCCGACGACGAGGCCACGGGAACCGGAGGGGTCCTCGCGAGGTACGCGGCGGAAGGCATCCGCACCGTTCTCGTGACATGTACCGACGGCGGTTGCGGTGACGGAACGGGGGGCGCCAAGCCGGGCGATCCCGGGCACGATCCGGCGGCAGTCGCCTTGATGCGCCACCAAGAACTCGAGGCGAGCTGTGACGTGCTGAAGGTCAGCGATCTGGAGATGCTGGACTACGCCGACTCCGGGATGGCGGGCTGGCAGAGCAACGACGCCCCCGGATCCTTCTGGCAGACCCCCGTCGAGGAAGGCGCAGCCCGACTTGCGGAACTCATGCGGCACTACCGACCCGATGTGGTCGTCACCTACGACGAGAACGGCTTCTACGGCCACCCCGACCACATCCAGGCCCACCGCATCACAATGGCGGCGCTGGAGATGACCGCGCTGACACCGAAGGTGTACTGGACGACGATGCCCCGCTCGATGATGCAGCGGTTCGGGGAGACCATGCGCGAGTTTCATGAGGACATGCCGGAGCCGGATCCTGCCGAGGCCATCGCGATGGCCGAGATCGGCCTTCCCGACGATGAGATCACCACGTGGGTGGACACCACCGCATTCAGCGATCAGAAGTTCGATGCGCTGGCTGCGCACGCCAGTCAGGGCGAGAACATCTTCTTCCTCAAGATGGGCAAGGAGAGGTTCGGCGAGTTGATGGGCATGGAGACCTTCGTACGGGTCAAGGACGCCACCGGCGCGGCCGTACCTGAGAACGATCTCTTCGCAGGCCTGCGCTGATCCCCTGGTCCGACCGGGCGCGGGAAAGCTCATCAGCCGCACAGTGCGATCGAGCGGGTCACGCACTCGGCGGCCAGCCTCGCCGTTTCGGTTGGGCTGAGGCGGCTGCGTTGATTATCAACCGTCGGGCGGTCGAGGCGATTCTGTTGTCCGGGCATGGTGGAGTCCCGGCGCGGTGGCTGGGTTCTCCGGGGCCTTCGGATCGTGGGTGCGAACCCGTCACCACCGAGCCGCCCGACGGCTGCGCGGCTGCCCGCCCAGGTGCTGAGCCGGTCCGCAGTCGCGGGGATGACCAGGGCATGAAGAAGGGACAGCACCCCTCGCCCGCGAACCGTCATGCGGACGCTGCGCGAACATGACGAGCTGATGGGCGAGTAGGAACCCGCCCCTCACCTGCGGATCATTCCTTGGCGTTGATTTTTCGGCGACGGCAACCGGGACCCCGACACAGCTGGCATGGGCGAGCCTTCGCCTCCGGTAGCCCCTGCCCCGCGAGTTTTCGCTAGCGGCATCGACCGGCCGCTGCTGCTGAGCGGACGGGCGGTCCAGGAGGCCGGTACTTCCTCCCCTCTCGGGACGTGGGGAAGTGCGGCGATACGAGCTCGGACGGTGTGACTGAGCGCCGGATGACGCCGCTCGCCCACTGGGCTGTTCGGTTCGGTGCGAGATCGAGGGAGGTAGCGGTGCGCTGAGTCTTGGTGAGGTGGATGTCGATGTACCCGGCGAGGATCAGCGGGTCCTGAGGGCTTCCGCTGAAGGTTGACCTTGTTGAGCGCAAAGTCCTCGCGGGCGAGGACAAAGAGCAGCGCGAGGAAGGCGGACCGGGAATTGCCATTGTCGAAGGGGTCGCCGTCCGGGAGCAGCAGCTGAGGGGCCGCGCCGGAGCTCGACCCGCGCCAGGCCCGGCCGCTGGTGCACGTCGGGTTCGGTGTCGCGGTCGAGGCCGGACGCGGCCTGCGGTGGCGCGACCGCCCCGGCAACTGCGGCGCCGTGACGGCTCTGGTCGTGGGCGCCCTGGGCATCTGACCACAAGGGCGGGGCTGGGCCCGCACTTTGAACTCGCAGATGACAAAGTATGGACTTCTTCAGCAGAAGCCCCCTAGCGTGGCGGCGCAACCGTAGGCGATCGCTATTCGCAGATCAGTACAGCCCGTCCGGAGTGCCCCCGTTTCTGGAGGACCGATGCATCCACGGCTGTTCCAACGTGCCCGAAGACACCTCACCACCCTGCTCGTCGGGGGCTTCCTCGCGGGAGGTGTCTGGGCCGGGCCCCCGGCCGTCGCCGCGCCCGACGACATCCCGCCCCAGGAGCCGGGTGTCACCCTGCGGGTGTTCGACACCCAGGTGCCTCTCAGTAATCTGTGTACGCTCAAACCGGGGCAGACGCCCAACCACGACAAGCTGATGCCCACCGTCGACTGGTCCACGGTCGACGACTTCGGTGGCTACGCCGACAACTTCGTGGCCGAGGTGTCCGGTTACCTTGTCGTCCCCGCCGACGGTACGTACACCTTCCGCCTCAACAGCGACGACGGCTCACGGCTCACGATCGACGACCAGCAGGTCATCGACCACGACGGTCTGCACGGTGCAGAGCCGAAGGACGGATCCGCCCAACTCGGCGCAGGGTCACATCCGTTCCGAGTCGACTACTTCGAGCGTGGCGGCGATCAGCAGCTGACGCTCGCGTGGAAGCCGCCGGGCGCCAGCGACTTCGGCGTCATCCCGAGCGAGGCGCTGAGTACCGACGCCGGGGTCGTCCGGGTCACGGCACCGGGCCGCAAGGAGTGCGAATCGGGCGCGGACACCCCCGGTGACGGCCTCCCGCTCACCGACGTACGCCCCGACCTCGACCTCACCGACCTGCGCCCGGAGGGCTTCGAGCCGCAGGTCACCGGAATGGACTGGCTGCCCGACGGACGTCTGGCGCTCTCGACATGGGGCGGCTCCGAAAGCACCACCGGAGAGGTGTATCTCCTCGGCAATGTCACCGGCGAGACCAGCCGGGACAAGGTGACGGTGGAGAAGATCGCCGAGGGCCTCCGCGAGCCGATGGGCATCAAGTACGTCGACGGTTCGCTGTACGTCTCCCAGAAGCATGAGCTGACGCAACTCGTCGATTCGGACAATGACTTCGTCACCGATGAGTACCGCACGGTCGCCACTTGGCCGTACGGCGGGAACTTCCACGAGTTCGCCTTCGGGCTCCTCTACCGTGACGGCTACTTCTACGTGAACCTGTCCGTCGCCATCGACTACGGCGGCGCCACCACCACGCCGCAGCCCGCGCAGGGCCGCGGCACGACGTACAAGGTCAGCAAGAAGACAGGCAGGATTCAGGCGATCGCGGGTGGTCTGCGGACCCCGAACGGGATCGGCTGGGGTCCCGAGGGCTCCCTATTCACCACTGACAACCAGGGCGGCTGGCTGCCCGCGTCGAAGCTCGTCCAGATCAAACAGGACCGCTTCTTCAACCACTACACCCAGCCGTCAGGTGCGTTCGACGACCGCACCCCCACCCAGCCAGTGCTCTGGCTGCCGCAGAACGAGATCGCCAACTCTCCCAGTACACCGCTGTACTTGAAGGAGGGCCGGTTCGCCGGACAGATGCTGTTCGGCGACGTCACCTACGGGGGACTCCAGCGTGCCTACCTGGAAAAGGTGAAGGGGCAGTACCAGGGCGCCGTGTTCCGCTATACGCAAGGGCTCGAAGCCGGTGTCAACCGCATCACCATGGGGCCCGACGGCTCTATATACACGGGTGGTCTCGGCGCCGACGGCAACTGGGGGCAGGAAGGGAAGCTGAAGTTCGGCCTGCAGAAACTCACGCCGAACGGTGGCAACACCTTTGACATCAAGGAGATGCGTGCCGTCCCCGGCGGCTTCGACCTCGAGTACACCCAACCGCTTTCGGAGGCCACCGCGGAGGAGCTGGCTTCGCACTACCAGGCAGAGCAGTGGCGCTACACCCCCACCTCCGACTACGGCGGTCCGAAGATCGCCGAGGAGCGGCTAGCGGTCCGCTCGGCGACCCTCTCCGACGACAGCCGCACCGTGAGGCTGCGTCTCGACGGGCTCAAGCCCGACAGGGTCGTCCACCTTCGCTCACCACGCCCCTTCGCCTCCGCTTCCGGCGAGACGCTGTGGAGCACGGAGGCCTGGTACACGCTCAACGCTCTGCCCGGAAAGCAGCCGCCGCCGGCCACACTGTACGAGGCTGAGGAGGCGCGGCTCACCGGCACGGCCGGTGTCCACACCGACCACACCGGCTACTCGGGAAGCGGCTTCGTGGACCGCTACAACACGGAGAACCAGATCGGCACGACCTTCGACGTCACCGTGCCCAAGGCCGGCGACTACGACGTGAACCTGCGCTACTCCAACGGGCCCAACCCCTTCCAGGGCACCAAGTCCCTTTCCCTCCACGTCAACGGGAAGAAGCTCAGACAGACTCAACTCGCCTCGACCGGTACCTGGGACGCCTGGTCGACGCAGACCGAGCGGGTCCGTCTGAACGCGGGGCGCAACACCGTCTCGTACCGTTTTGACCCCGGTGACACCGGTCATGTCAACCTCGACCTGATCACCGTGCACCCTCACGGTGCGCCCGTCTCCCTCTTCGACGGCACCACGGCCTCCCAGGAAAAGTGGCAGCACACGGACGGACGGCGCGTCGAATGGCCGCTCGCCGCCGAGCAGTCCATGGAGGTGTGCTGCGGCGACATCCGCACCAAGGACGCCTACCAGGACTTCAGATTGCGCATGGAGTTCCGGGTGCCACTGCTGCCGGACGACGTGACCGGTCAGGACCGCGGCAACAGCGGCATCTACCTCCAGGACCGCTACGAACTCCAGATCCTCGATTCGTTCGGTGACACCACCCTCGACACGAATGAGGCCGGGGCGATCTACCAGAAGAAGGCGCCGGACATCAACGCGGCCACGGCTCCGGAGACCTGGCAGACGTACGACATCACGTTCCGTGCCGCGCGCTTCGACGACAGCGGCCGGAAGACCGCCGACGCGCGCGTCACGGTGGTGTGGAACGGACGGAAGGTCCACGACGACATCGCGATCGACGGACCGACCGGCGCGGGCGCGCCGGAAGGCCCGTCGGCTGGAACGATCCGTCTCCAGGACCACGGGAACGCCGTGCGGTTCCGCAACATCCGCGTCGAAGCACTGAGCTGAGGCGCGGGTTCCGCCAGCGAGCGGGGCGCCTACGAACCGTAGGCGCCC
>NZ_JBHWZS010000240.1:0-12979 GCF_042728155.1 Streptomyces sp. NPDC060209 | reverse complement strand
TTTATAAGTGACCGGGCGTCGGGTGGGCGCACTCCCGAGGCCCCTTCGCGCGTTCGTCACGTGCGTGTTCCAGCAGATCAGCCGATCGGCAGGCCCTTGGTGGGCAGGCCCTTGGCCGGCAGGCTCTTTGTCGGGAGGGCGTCCTCCGTCAGCTCGCCGCCCGCGACGGTGCCGGCCTTCTCCAGGGTCTGGCCCGCGGCGGGAAGGGTCGTGCCGACCACCTTGCCGCCGGTCTCGTTCGCCACCTCGGCGCCCTGCTTCGAGGTCGAGTCCAGCGTGCTGCTGACTCCGGCGCCGTCGAGCGAGGTGAGGCCGCCGAGCGCGGGGGTCTGCGGGAGCCCCGCGGCACCCGCGGCACCGGCCGCGCCGACCACGGGGGCCGCACCTGCGGCGATCAGCAGCGCGGCACGGGCGATCCTGCGGGTCAGGGGGAGGGACATGATGCTCCTTCGGCGGGACGTCAACGGTTTCGCGGCGGATGTGGAATCCGCCTGTCCGGTGATCGGACGCACTGAACAACCGGTCCGGGGGCGGGGAAGGTTGCGGGGCATCAAGGTAAAGACTGGGCAATGCGTCGGATAATCCGCAATGGGAGAACCCGGGCGAACGGCGCATTCGGCCATCGTCTGATAAACCGTCACTTCCCCTTGGCCGCACGGGAATCCGTCCGAACGACGGGGGTGTCGAAACGGTGGCGCGAGCGAGGGTCCGGCGGGCGTCGGACGGCCCGTACGGATGACGGGCCGTACTACTGAGCGAGTCGCAATCGGACGGTGGTGGCGTCCGATTCCTTGCGTTCCGTCCGCCACCCCGTGTCGGCGGTCCACACCCGGCCCGCGTAGGAGACCTCCTCGATCCGCAGGGTGCCGGCCCGCGCGACAGCCCAGTGAGCGAGCTCCCAGCCGCGGCGGGAGGCGGCGTCGTCCTCGGCCCGTACGGGCACCGACACCGTGCCCGCCGCGGAGGCGCCCGCAGACCCGGCGGAGGGCAGGACGTCCTTCCCGAAGGCGCGCACCAGATCGGACCGCACCTCGGCGGCGTCCCCGGGGGCCCCGGCGGTCGTCGCCGCCTGCGAGCAGGTCAGCGAGGCGGGGGAGCGTCCGGTCAGCGCGGCGGCCAGCAGTGCGGCGTCCGGCTCGTGCTTGGCGTACGCCTCCGGGAACGCGCTCTTCTGCACCCGCTGGGCCGCGACGGTCAGCGGCAGCCGCGAATAGTCCGGGACGTCGACGAGGTGCTCGTAGAACTTCCCCGACGAATAGACCGGGTCCATGATCTGCGCGGGTGTTCCCCACCCCTGCGAGGGACGCTGCTGGAAGAGCCCGAGCGAGTCCTTGTCGCCGTGGTCGATGTTGCGCAGGGTGGATTCCTGCAGCGCGGTCGCCAGCGCGATGGTCACCGCGCGTTCCGGCAGCCCGCGTGTGGTGCCCACGGCGGAGATCGTGGCGGCGTTGGAGGCCTGTACGGGGCTCAGCTCGTACGTACGCCCCTCGCCCCCGCCGGCGGGGCCCACGGTGCAGCGGGGCGCGCCTTCGTGTCCGGAGAGGTACTGCACGGCCAGATAGCCTGCCAGTGCCACGAGCACGGCGAAGGCGGCCGCGACCCGCAAGGGGCGGCTGCGGCGGGGAGGCGTACTCGTCCGGGGCACGGGGCCACCGTACTGGAGAGTAGGACCGGGGCCGAGACTTCAGTCCCTTAGGCTCGTGGCCATGGATGGACACACGCTTGACCTTGCCCTGGACGGCCCGGAGCTCACCGCCCGGCTGGTCGATTTCCCGTCGGTCAGCGGGCAGGAGAAGGACCTCGCCGACGCCATCGAGGCGGCCCTGCGCCCGCTGCCGCATCTGACCGTCGACCGCCACGGCAACAACATCGTGGCCAGGACGCTGCTGGGCCGTTCCGAGCGCGTCGTCCTGGCGGGGCACATCGACACCGTCCCGATCGCGGACAACGTGCCGTCAAGGCTCGACGACGACGGCGTGCTGTGGGGATGCGGCACCTCCGACATGAAGTCGGGGGTCGCCGTCCAGCTGCGGATCGCGGCGACGGTGCCGGAGCCCAATCGCGACCTCACGTTCATCTTCTACGACAACGAAGAGGTCGCCGCCGACCTCAACGGCCTCGGGCACGTGGCCGAGGCGCACCCGGAATGGCTCGACGCGGACTTCGCCGTCCTCCTGGAGGGCTCCAACGGCGAGGTCGAGGGCGGCTGCCAGGGAACGCTCCGTGTCCATCTGCGTTTCGCGGGCGAACGCTCCCACTCCGCGCGCGGCTGGATGGGGTCCAACGCGATCCACGCGGCCGCCCCGGCGCTGGCCCGGCTGGCCGCGTACGAGCCGCGCCGCCCGGTCATCGAAGGGCTGGAGTACCGGGAAGGGCTCAACGCCGTGGGCATCGAGGGCGGCGTCGCCACCAACGTCATCCCGGACGCCTGCACCCTTGTCGTCAACTACCGCTATGCCCCCGACCGCACGGCCGAGGAGGCCGAGGCGCACGTCCAGGAGGTCTTCGCGGGCTGCGGTGTCGCCGAGTTCGTCGTGGACGACCACACCGGCGCCGCGATGCCCGGTCTCTCGCACCCGGCCGCCAAGGCGTTCATGGAGGCGGTCGGCGGCGTCGCGCGTCCCAAGTTCGGCTGGACCGACGTGGCCCGCTTCGGCTCCCTGGGCATCCCCGCGGTGAACTACGGTCCCGGTGACCCGCTGTTCGCCCACAAGCGGGACGAGCACGTGAGCGTCGAAAGGATCACGCACTGCGAGGAGCGTCTTCGCTCCTGGCTCACCAGCTGACTCACGGCATTCCCCTGCGCGTAACCTCCGCCGATCTACGCTGAAGCGACACACGCACATCGCAGGTCGGCGGAGGGAGCAGGTCATGGGCAACCCGGAGGACGCACGGATCCCCGAGGGCGCGCAGATTCCCGAGGGTGCGGTGAAGCCCGAGGAACAGCGACTGGGTCCGGTACTGCGGCGCAGGGACCAGGTCCAGCCGGGCACGACCGATCAGCGGCTGCTGGATTCCGAGGGCGACTCGGAGTGGGTCCACACCGACCCCTGGCGGGTCATGCGGATCCAGTCCGAGTTCGTGGAGGGATTCGGCGCGCTGGCGGAACTGCCCAGCGCCATCAGCGTCTTCGGCTCGGCCCGCACCCCGGCGGGCGGACCGGACTACGAGGCGGGCGTACGGATCGGCAAGGCGCTGGTCGAGGCGGGGTTCGCCGTCATCACGGGCGGCGGTCCCGGAGCGATGGAGGCGGCGAACAAGGGGGCCCGGGAGGCGAAGGGCGTCTCCGTCGGGCTCGGCATCGAGCTGCCCTTCGAGTCCGGGCTGAATCCACATGTCGACATCGGCGTCAACTTCCGCTACTTCTTCGTCCGCAAGACGATGTTCGTGAAGTACGCGCAGGGGTTCGTCGTGCTGCCCGGCGGCCTGGGCACGCTGGACGAGCTCTTCGAGGCGCTGACGCTGGTCCAGACGGGCAAGGTGACGCGCTTCCCGATCGTCCTCTTCGGCACGGCGTACTGGGGCGGCCTGGTGGACTGGCTGCGGGACACGGTGGTCGCGGGAGGCAAGGCGTCCGAGCGGGACCTGATGCTGTTCCACGTCACGGACGACGTGGACGAGGCGGTCCGGCTGGTGACGAAGGAAGTCGGCCGCTAGGGGCCCCGCCGGGCCCCTCCCCGGGTCCCGGTGCGCTGCCCCGGGTCCCGGGGCAGCGTCGGCCCGCCCGGCGGGGGGCGGGCGACGGGGCTACACCACTACGCCAGGCCCCGCCGTGCGACCGCCGGTGGCCGATGGCCCGCGATGGACGCCACCATGTCCAGGACCTGCCGGGTCTCGGCCACCTCGTGCACCCGGTACACCTGTGCCCCCAGCCACGCCGACACGGCCGTCGTCGCCAGCGTGCCGATCACGCGTTCCTTCACCGGCCTGTCGAGCGTCTCCCCGACGAAGTCCTTGTTGGAGAGGGAGACCAGCACCGGCCAGCCCGTGGCCGTCATCTCGTCCAGCCGGCGCGTCGCCTCCAGCGAGTGCCGGGTGTTCTTCCCGAAGTCGTGACCCGGATCGATCATGATCCCGTCCGCCCTGACCCCGAGCTCCACGGCCCGCTCGGCGAGGCCCAGGGTCACCCGCAGGATGTCCGCCATCACGTCGTCGTACGCGATCCGGTGCGGCCGTGTACGGGGCTCCGCGCCGCCCGCGTGCGTGCACACGAGCCCGGCACCGTACCGTGCGGCCACCTCCGCCAGCTTGGGGTCGACGCCGCCCCACGCGTCGTTCAGCAGGTCCGCCCCGGCCTCGCAGACGGCCTCACCCACGTCGTGCCGCCAGGTGTCCACACTGATCACGACGTCCGGGTGGCGGCGTCGTACCTCGGCCACGAAGCCGACCGTGCGGCGCGCCTCCTCCTGTGCCGTCACCTCCTCGCCGGGGCCGGCCTTCACCCCGCCGATGTCGATGATCGCGGCGCCTTCCGCGACAGCCTGCTCGACCCGGGAGAGCGCGGGTTCGTCACGGAACGTCGCCCCCTGGTCGTAGAAGGAATCGGGAGTCCGGTTCACGATCGCCATGATCACCGGCTCGTGCGGCCCGAACTCCCGCCGCCCCAGCCTGAGCGCCCCGCTTCGCATTCCTGGTTCCTCCCTGTAGCTCTTCCGCGACCCTAGGGCCTCTCATCCGGATCATGCCGGGCTCGCGTGCCCCGGCACGCACACACCTGCGGCGTTGTCGTCGGTCCTCCCCGAGCTCTCGGCTTCGCTCGAGCGGGGAAGGCCACAATCGCTCCGCGGCGGCTCACTCCTCCGCCTTGCGACTGCGCGCGTCGGACCCGCTCCCTGAGCCGGCCTGATCCAGACGAAAGACCCTAACTGTCGGTGCCGCATGGCACGATCTGACCTGGACAGGTATTCCGCTTCCGGGGAGATGCACGTGTTCTGGTTCTTGCTGCTCACGATGGCAGTGGTCGTGGCCGCGGTCACCCTGGCGGTGGTCGGTGGAGGCGGAAGCGCGGTGCTTCAGGACGTCGAGCCCGAGCGGCTCACCGACCCGCTGCCCGCGAACCGTCCTGTCGGCCGCGCCGATGTCGAGGCCATGCGGCTGCCCATGGCCGTGCGCGGTTACCGCATGACGGACGTGGACGAGGCCCTCGGCAGGCTGGGTGCCGAGCTCGCCGAGCGGGACGCCCACATCGCCGAGCTGGAGTCGGCGCTCGCCGGGGCCCAGGCGACCGCGGTGAACGGCCCGGACCTGTTCAAGCGGCCGGGCGGGCCGAGCGCCGGCGAGGACGGCCCGCAGGACGAGGAGGGCGGGCGGTGAGCGGCGCCGAGCCGGCCGCCGACGGCCGCCTGCGCTGCCCGTGGGGCCTGTCCACGGAGGACTACCTCGCCTATCACGACACCGAGTGGGGCCGCCCCGTCCATGGCGACGACGCCCTCTTCGAGCGGCTCTGCCTGGAGGCGTTCCAGTCAGGGCTGTCGTGGCTGACGATCCTGCGCCGCCGCGAGGGCTTCCGCGGCGCGTTCGCCGGATTCAAGATCTCCGCGGTGGCGGAGTTCACCGACGCCGACAAGGAACGCCTCCTCGCCGACGCCGGGATCATCCGCAACCGCGCGAAGATCGACGCCACCCTCGCCAACGCCAAGGTGCTGGCCGGCTGGGGCGAGGGCGAGCTGGACGCGCTCATCTGGTCGTACGCACCCGACCCCGCCACGCGGCCGGCCCCGCGCACCCTCGGTGACGTCCAGGCGGTCACCCCGGAATCCACCGCGCTGGCCAAGGACCTGAAGAAGCGGTCCATCCGCTTCGTCGGCCCCACGACCGCGTACGCCCTGATGCAGGCCTGCGGTCTGGTCGACGACCATCTGGCCGACTGCGTGGCCCGGGGCGGCGGCCGGTAGCCCTACTCGCCGAGATACTTCGGCGGCTGCTTGGCCAGGAACGCCTCGACCGCGATCGTGTGGTCCCGCGACGCGCCCGCCTTGGTCTGGAGTTCGTCCTCCTTCTCCAGCGTCTCGGCCAGCGTGTGGCCGGCGCCGTACGCCATGGACGCCTTCAGGGCCGCGTACGCGACCGTCGGACCGTCGGCCAGGGCGCGGGCCACCGCCTGCGCCTCCTTCGCCAGGTCGGCCGCGGGCACCACCTTGTTCGCGATGCCCAGCTCGTACGCCTCCTGGGCGGTGATCGAACGCGGGAAGAACAGCAGGTCGGCCGCGCGGCTCGCACCGATCAGCCGGGGCAGGGTCCAGGAGACGCCGGAGTCGGCGGTCAGCGCGACGCCCGCGAAGGACGTGTTGAAGGCGGCGGTGTCGGCGACCACGCGGTAGTCGGCCGCGAGCGCGAATCCGAAGCCCGCCCCCGCGGCGACCCCGTTGACCCCCGCGACGACGGGCTTCTCCATCTCGGTGAGGGCGCGGACGATGGGGTTGTAGTGCTCCTGCACCGTGCTCAGCGCGTTGCCACCGCCAGACTCGCGGGCCTCGGAGAGCTTGGCGACGTGCTCCTTGAGGTCCTGGCCGACGCAGAAGGCGCGCCCGGTGGCGGTGAGCAGAACCGCCCGCACGGCGGGGTCGTCCGCGACTGCGCGAAGGGCGTCGCGCAGCGCGACCTTGGCGGCGGTGTTCATGGCGTTCATCGCGTCGGGGCGATTGATCGTGATCGTCGCGAGCCCGTCGCTCACGTCGGTGAGCACCGCGTCAGCCGTTGTGTCGGCCATGTCGGCCATCGCTGGGTCTCCTTACGGTCCGGCATCGTGCCTGTCCAGGCAAGCATGGCGGACTTCGGGCGGGCCGGAGATGTGACCTGCGTCTAACGATTGGACCTCGGCTGAGGGCCGACGGCGGCGCAGTATCGCAGCCGGATCGCCGAATTGGGTGGTTTTGGGAAAGCGCGTTGCGCAAGCGATGCCGACCGATGTTGGTCATCGGGGTCCCTGATGCGGGATAATGCGGAGGAAGCATTGTGTTCGACGCCGGTGAGGCAGCGCCTGTCATGGGGCCGCCGGCTGCGATGAGCTGGTTTCAGGAAGGGGAACGAGCATGGCGGCCATGAAGCCGCGGACGGGCGACGGCCCGCTCGAGGTGACAAAGGAGGGGCGGGGCATCGTCATGCGCGTTCCGCTCGAAGGCGGCGGTCGGCTTGTCGTCGAGCTGACTCCGGACGAGGCCGATGCACTCGGTGACGCGCTGAAGAAGGTCGCGGCCGTCCGCGAAGACACCCTCGAAACAGACCAGGCCGCCAGGCCGCAGCAGACGCAACGATTCAGCGAGGCAGTCCAGGCTCTCGAGCCTGTCGCCGTCGCAGAAGACGAGGTCGTATCCGCCGTCCGCGAGCCGCGGCAGGACGTCGAGGGCGCGCCCCGGGATGAAGCGGGCCCGGTTCGTCGCGAAGCCGGCGGCGCGGAAGGCCTCACGGGCGAACTGCTGGCGCTCGGGCTCCGGGTCGACGGTGGTCAGTACGCCGTCCGGGCGCATGCCCTGCAGCAGATAGATGCCGGACACGCCGGTCCCGGTGCCGATCTCGGCCACCGCTTTGGCGTCCGCGGTGGCAGCGAGCAGGCGCAGTGCCGCGCCGGTGCCTGACGACACCGGGCGGAGCCCTGTCTCCTGGGCCCGGTCCCGAGCCCAGAGCAGAGCTTCTTCTTCGGCGACAAAGGCGTCGGCGAATGCCCAGCTCGTCTGCCGGTTGGCGGTAATGACCCTCTCCTGTCCCCGTAGTTGGCGCAACGGTGACTGTATCCGCTGCACCCGGGAACCCGCAGATGGGACCAGGCGTTAGTAGGGGACGGAGGAGAACACGCGGACCGGGCCCTGTGGCCGGGTCCGGAATGTGCCTCTTGCTCCCGGGGACACCGGGGCACCAGCAGGTAAAAAGGCTTATCCGGAGCTAACGGGCGAGGTGGCTATGGTAGGGGCTCCACTGGACACCACCAGAGCCGATAGGGGAGGTGCGGCTGCGCCTGTGGATCGGAGAGGTGCGCTGCGGCGCTTTCTCAGGTCGGCGGGTGAGCCGAAATCCGTGACCGACATTGCTGACCGTTCTTCCAACGATTCCGCACCGACCGCGACCTTCGCCTCAGATGCGGATTCCCAGGCGTGGACCCCGCCCTCATGGGAAGAGATCGTCAGCACGCACAGCGCCCGCGTGTACCGCCTGGCCTACAGGCTGACGGGTAACCAGCACGACGCCGAGGACCTCACCCAGGAAGTCTTCGTCCGCGTCTTCCGGTCGCTGTCGACCTACACGCCCGGCACTTTCGAGGGCTGGCTGCACAGGATCACGACGAATCTCTTCCTGGACATGGTCCGCCGCAAGCAGCGGATCCGTTTCGACTCCCTCGGCGACGACGCGGCCGAGCGGCTGCCGAGCCGTGAGCCGTCCCCGCAGCAGGTCTTCAACGACACGCACTTCGACGCGGACGTGCAGCAGGCGCTGGACACCCTCGCGCCCGAATTCCGTGCCGCGGTCGTACTCTGCGACATCGAGGGCCTCTCGTACGAGGAGATCGCCGCAACGCTCGGCGTCAAGCTCGGGACGGTCCGCAGCCGCATCCACCGCGGCCGCTCGCACCTGCGCAAGGCGCTCCAGCACCGTTCGCCCGAGGCCCGCGCCGAGCAGCGTTCCCTCGCGGACGCGGTCCTGGCAGGGGAGGGCGGAACGGCGTGAGTGGCACAGGTCCGACCCCCGCGGAACAGCATCTGGGGGACCGGCTCGCGGCGCTTGTCGACGGCGAGCTCAAACACGATGCCAGGGAGCGGGTCCTGGCCCATCTGGCGACATGCGCCAGGTGCAAGTCCGAGGCCGACGCCCAGCGGCGGCTGAAGAGCGCCTTCGCGACGTCTGCCGCCCCTTCGCCCTCGGAGGGGTTCCTCGCCCGTCTGCAGGGCCTCCCCGGGGGCCCCAGCAGCGGTGGCGACGGCCCGGGCGACGGCTTGAACGGCGGCCGGCGCTTCGGTGAGGGAATCTTCCCCGTGCTGCAGCCCGGGCCCGCGGATCCGGGGCGCTCGCCCCTGGGCGGCTTCGGATACCTCCCCACCGCCCATGGCTCGACCGCCGTGGTGCCCGGTGGCGCGTCCGCCACCGGCTTCCGCATCCATGACGTGGCCCGGGACGCCGACCGTTCGCCCTGGCGCGCCCGGCGCTTCGCGTTCGTCGCCGCCAGCGCGGTCTCGCTCGCCGCCATCGCCCTGGGAGGCTCCCTCCCGCTCGACTACGGCCCCGAGCCGCCGCTCAGCGCCGAGGGCGCGGGCAGCAACACGACTCCGCTCGACGCCGAGGAGCGGACCGGCGGTGCCACCGCCGCGGCCAGCCGCAGTGGTGGCGGCGCCCTCGCCTTCGGAGAGGACCAGGGCACCCGGCCGAGCGCCGCGCCGTCCTCGTCGGTCCGGCCCGTGTCCGCCTCCGCGCCCACGCTGCTGAGCACCTCGGTGCTCACCGGGGGCACGTTCGCCTTCCCGGTGCTCAACGTGACCGTGCCGCCGCTGATACGCCCGACGGACGCCGGCCCGCTGTACTCGGCCGCGCTCGGTGGGGGAGCGGACCCGAAGCCGTCCGCGACGGCCTCCGCCCCGCCGCTGCGCGACCGCGCGATGCCGCTCACCCCGCTGCGCTGACCGGGGCCCTGCGCGCCGATTCGCAAACCTGGTTGAATTCCGGGAGGGACGCCTCTGTGGGGGCGTGCATGGGCCAGTTGCGGGGAGAGCATGGACGACGGGAAGCCCAGCGGGCCGAAGACGAAGTGGTGGAGCCGTCCCTCTGCGGAACGGAACCGTCCGGCCGGGCCGGAGGACGCGACTGCCGTCGCCGACGCGGATGCGACGGGCCTCGCGGCAGCTGAGGCGGACACCGGCGAGACTGCCGCGCCCGCGGCCGGAGAGCCGCCCACGCTCATGACGCCGGACGGCGATTTCATCCCTGCGCCGCCCGCCGCCGAGCCGGTGGCACACGCGATACCGGATGACGGGCCGCGCCCGCTCGCATCGACGGCCGCAGAGCCGGTCGCACCCGCGCCGCCCGCCGCCGAGCCGGTCGCACCCGCGATACCGGATGACGGGCCACACGAGCACCGTACGCAGCCGCTTCACGCACCCGACGAGTACAGCACCCCGCCCTACGGCGGCCCCGGGCCGTGGGCGCCCGCGCCGCCCGTGCAGCGCCCGGTGCCGACCCCGGCCCACGGGACCCCCGTTCCGCCGCCGTACGCGGGGACGAACGGCCACGGCACAACCGCCCCCGCCCCGGCCCCCGCTCAGGCGGTGCCGGCCGGCCAGGGGCACGCCGAGGCCTGGGTGTCCCCGCCTCCGCCGCACACCGTGCCGCGGCAGCACACGGCGCCCCAGCCCTCTCAGCCCTCCGCGCAGACCGGTCAGACCCCGCATCAGCCCTCGCAGTGGCTGCGTTACGACCCGTGGGGCGCGCCCCAGCAGCAGCCGCTGAGCCACCCCGGCCCCGGCCAGGGCCCGGACACCCGGCCGCGCAAGGGGCGCCGGGGGTCGGTCCTGGCCGGTGCCGCGCTGCTCGCCCTCGTCGCCGGCGGGATCGGCGGCGGAATCGGTGCCTACGTCGAGCGCAACGGCGGCCTGACCACGGTCGAACTGCCGCAGTCCGGCCGCGACGACGGCGGCCGGGCGCCCGACAGCGTCGCCGGTATCGCCGCCAGCGCGCTGCCCAGCGTGGTCACGCTGCACGTCAACGGCTCCGCAGAGTCCGGCACAGGCACCGGCTTCGTCCTCGACGACAAGGGCCACATCCTCACCAACAACCATGTGGTCGCCCCCGCGGGCTCCACAGGCGACATCACCGTCACGTTCAGCGGCGGGGAGAGCGCGGCGGCCGAGATCGTCGGCAAGGACAGCGGTTACGACCTGGCCGTCGTCAAGGTGACCGGTGTCTCCGGCCTCAAGCCACTGCCCCTCGGCAACTCCGACAACGTGCGGGTGGGCGACCCGGTGGTGGCGATCGGCGCGCCCTTCGACCTGTCCAACACGGTCACCTCCGGCATCATCAGCGCCAAGCAGCGGCCCATCACCGCGGGCGGCGAGAAGGGCGACGGCACCGACGTCAGTTACGTCGACGCCCTGCAGACCGACGCCCCGATCAACCCGGGCAACTCCGGCGGCCCCCTGGTCGACGCCGAGGCCCGGGTCATCGGCATCAACAGCGCCATCCGCGCCGCCGACAGCGGATCCGGTCTCGACGGCGGCCAGTCCGGCTCCATCGGCCTCGGCTTCGCGATACCGATCAACCAGGGCAAGCGGGTCGCCGAGGAACTGATCAACACCGGCAAGGCCACCCACCCGGTGATCGGCGTCACCCTGGACATGGAGTTCACGGGTGACGGAGCCAAGGTCGGCGGCAAGGCCGCCGACGGCGCGGCGGCAGTGACCGAGGGGGGCCCGGCCGCCAAGGCGGGCATCCGGTCGGGCGACATCATCACCGAGGTGGAGGGCCAGCGCGTGCACAGCGGCGAGGAACTGATCGTCAAGATCCGCGCCCACCGGCCCGGTGACCGGCTCGCTCTCGTCCTGACCCGCGGTGGCAAAGACCTGTCCATGACTTTGACGCTCGGTTCGGCGAGCGGCACCTGACGGCCACCGGCAGGTACCGCACGGACAGCTTCGCCGGGTACCGTGGAGCGGTCCGGGCCCTTGACCTGGCGGCGGAGACCACGCGGAGAAGACGCAGAGAACACGAGGAGCAGCAAGGTGTTCAATGACATAGGCGCACTCGAGCTGCTGACGCTCGTGGTTCTCGCCGTGCTCGTATTCGGCCCGGAGAAGCTGCCCAAGGTCATCCAGGACGTCACGCGCACCATTCGCAAGATCCGTGAGTTCTCGGACAGCGCCAAGGAAGACATCCGCTCGGAGCTCGGACCGCAGTTCAAGGACTTCGAGTTCGAGGACCTCAACCCCAAGACGTTCGTCCGCAAGCAGCTCATGGACGGGAACGACGACCTGGGGCTCAAGGAGATCCGCGAGAGCTTCGACCTGCGCAAGGAGATGGCCGAGGTCACCGACGCGGTGAACGGCCGCGAGGCCGCCCCTTCCACCGGCACCGCCGCGGCGGCGTCCGGTGCGGCCGCCGCGACGCCCGACCTCCTCAAGAAGCCCGCGCAGCCGGCCAAGGACGAGCGCCCGCCCTTCGACGCAGACGCCACCTGAGACCGTCAATCCCGACTCGTCCGGACGGTATGGCTATTCTCCATCTGTCCGGTTGCGAGGTTGCCCATGCCCACGGGGGGAGGGCCGCTCCGGATCAGCGAATGATCGAGGAGGCGGCCGGGCAGATGGAGACGACGAGTCGGGTAGGGGCGGATGGTGCGCCCAGCGCAGTCACCGCAGAGGGGGTGCCGGCGACCCGGCGTACTGTCGACGGCTATCTCAAGGCGCCGTTCCCCTGGTACGGGCTGGACGAGGCCTTCACGGGCCCGCGCTGGCTGATGCACGTCACCGCCGCGGCGGACGACACGGTGCAGCACGGTTCGACCGGGCACGGCGAGGAGCCCGTGGTGCGGGCCGACGCGGGGGCGGAGAAGGCGCGTTTCGCGGTGGTCGTGACCCTGGGCAGCAGCCCTGTACGGAACAGCGACGACGGTACGGGAGTCCTGGACGCCACCACGGTCTCGTCGGCGGCCTGGCTGGCGGGCTCCGGCCTGCTGGACTGCACCTGGCCCCCGCAGATGGACCACACCCTGCGTGGCGAATGGCTGAACCAGCAGACCGAAACTGCGTTCGAGCTCGCGGATGATCTGGGCCAGGCGCCCTGGTCGACGCTGTCCCTTCCGGTGGACGGCGTACCGGTGGACTTCCACTACCGGGAGTCCGAGTTCGGCTGGGTGCTCGCGGGCTCGGCCCCTGAAGGGGTGCACATCGGCGCGTACGGGCGCGGCATGAGCGCCTACGGCCTGGGGTTCGCGGTGATCGGCGACATCGCCTCGTACGAGAACTGAGCGACGCGCGAACGGGTGGGGGCGGCCTCCTGAAGAGGC
>NZ_JBHWZS010000239.1:0-13068 GCF_042728155.1 Streptomyces sp. NPDC060209 | reverse complement strand
TCTGTGTCGCGGCCCGCGGCTCTTGATCTTTGCCGTGTCAGGCGGTCAGGCAGACTTCCTGCTGTCCCGCGGGTGCACGGCGATGTTCATGGCGCCGGAGCGCAGAACCGCCAGCCTCTCGGCCAGCACCTCCTCCAGCTCCTCGCGCGTACGCCGCTCCATGAGCATGTCCCAGTGCGTACGCGCAGGCTTGCCCTTCTTCTCCTCGGGGCCATCCCCGTCCACCAGGAGTGCCGTGGCGCCGCACGCCTTGCACTCCCACTCCGCCGGAATTTCCGCCTCTACCGAGAACGGCATCTCAAATCGATGACCGTTCGGGCATGCGTACTCCACCGCCTGGCGCGGGGCCAGATCGATGCCGCGGTCCGTCTCGTAGCTGGTAACCACGAGTCGCGTACCGCGGAGAGCTCGCTCACTCATGAATCGTGCCTCCCGGGCTTGTCGCCCACAGGACAGGTGTCGCTGTCGTCGTCATCCGGTCAACGTCCGGTCGGCGGCAAAGATTCCCGTTGCCGGTCATGCGTCGCCCGTCGTGCCGCTGCTTGGTCTGGGTTTACTACCCATCAGTGCCCGGTTTGTCACTTCTGGTGGAAGTTGTCACCCAACGGTTCAACTTCTTCCACTCGCAGTAACGGTCCGCCGGGCACACCAAAGGCGTACACTACCGGCCTTTCACTTCAACGTCTAAATCCGTTCCGGAACAGGGTTGCCCGCGGCGGCCACCGCGGCCCGTACCGGCACCCTCGCGAGCAGCACCGAGCCGAGCGCGAAGAAGAGCACCAGGGACAGGATCGCGTCCCGGTAGCTGCCTGTGAGCTGGTAGCCGAGACCGAAGACCAGGGGCCCCAGCCAGCTGAGTCCCCGGTCGCTCATCTCGTAGGCGGAGAAGTACTCCGCCTCCTTGCCGCGGGGTATCAGATGCGAGAACAGCGACCGCGAGAGGGCCTGGCTGCCGCCCATCACGAGCCCGATCGCGGCCGCAAGAGTGTAGAAGAACACCGGCGCGTCGGCGGGCAGCACGTACGCCGCGGCGAGGATCAGCGTCCAGACGGCCAGCGAGGCGAGAATCGTGCGCTTCGCTCCGTACAGCCGGGCGAGTCGTCCCATCCCCAGCGCCCCCGCCACCGCGAGCACCTGCACGAGCAGCACGGCCGTGATCAGGGTCGTCTGGTCGAGGCCGAGCTCCTCGGAGCCGTACAGCGAGGCCTGTGAGATCACCGTCTGGATGCCGTCGTTGTAGACCAGATAGGCGAGCAGGAAGGAGAGGGTGAGGGGATGGCGGCGCATGTCGCGCAGCGTCGCCCGCAGCTGCCGCCAGCCGGAGCCGACCGCGCCGTCGCCGCCGGTCACGACCCGGCGGTCGCGAAGCCGCCTCAGCGGTACGAGGGAGAAGGCGCCCCACCACACGCCGGCCGAGGCGATGCAGATCCGGACCGCGTCGGACTCGGACAGTCCGAAGGAGTCGTGGCCGGTGTAGAGGACCAGATTCAGGACGAGGACGAGCGCGCCCGAGGTGTACCCGAAGGCCCAGCCGCGCGAGGAGACCGCGTCGCGCTCCTCCGGGGTGGCGATCTGGGGCAGGTAGGCGTTGTACAGGGCCATCGACACGGAGATCGACGCGTTCGCCACGATCAGCAGGAAGGCCCCGAGCAGATAGCGGTGGCCCTCCAGGAAGAACATGCAGGCCGTCGCCGTCGCGCCCGTGTAGGCGGCCGCCGCGAGCAACGGCTTCTTGCGTCCCGTGCGGTCCGCGGCAGCGCCCACGACCGGCATGACGATCACGGCCACGACGATGGACACCGACACGGCGTACGCGAAGAGCGAGCCCGCCCGGACGGGTATGCCCAGCGGATGCACGAACCCGTCCGCGTCGGCGGCCGCCTTGGCTATCGACGTCAGATAGGGGCCGAGGAAGACGGTGAGGACGCTGGTGGAGTACACGGAGCACGCGAAGTCGTAGAAGTACCAGCCGTGTTGCTCCCGCCTGCGGTCGGCGGCCTCGATCGGCTGTCCGGCCGGATCCTCCGTTCCTGCGGTACCGGTGCTCACGCCGCGCCCCCTCGTTCGTCCCGTGCGGACGCGGCAGGTCCCGGCGTCAGGCCCAGGCCCCCCGCTCGCTCAGCACCGCGCGCAGCGTCTCGATGTGATCGGTCATGATGCCATCCACCCCGAGGTCCAGGAGCGCCGCCATCCTTTCCGGTTCGTTGACCGTCCAGACGTGGACCTGCAGCCCGCGCGCGTGCGCGGTGCGGACGAAGTTCCGGTCGACGACGCGGATGCCGTTCTGGCTCTCCGGGACCTGCGCGCAGACCGCGCCCGCCCGGAGCGCCGCCGGGATGCCGTACGAGCGCAGCCGCAGGCCGAGCACGCCGCGTACCCCGTAGGAGGTGGCCAGGCGCGGGCCCCCGAGGCGGTGGGCCCTGGCCACGCGCGCCTCCGAGAACGACCCGACGCACACCCGGTCCCACGCGCCGGTCCTGCGGATCAGCTCGACGAGCGGCACGAGGGCGGGCTCCGCCTTGATGTCCACGTTCCAGCGGGCGTCCGGGAACTCCTCCAGCAGCTCCTCGAAGAGCGACAGCGGCTCGCTGCCCGCCACCCTCGCCCGGCGCACCTCGCTCCAGGGGAGCCCGGCTATGCGTCCCCGGGAGTCCGTCACCCGGTCCAGCGTCGGGTCGTGGAAGGCGACCAGGCGCCCGTCCGCCGTGGCGTGCACATCGGTCTCGAAGTAGCGGTAGCCGACGCCGGCCGCCCGGCGGAACGCGGCTGCGGTGTTCTCCATGCCGTCCGCCGCCCCGCCGCGATGGGCGAAGGGAATCGTCGAAGGGTGGTCCAGATAGGGGTGGCGCCCCGAAGTCGCTGCGGTCACCGCGGAAGTATCGCCTCTCGCGGTGTCCGCCCGGCAACGGCCTCGGTGCGGGTGTCCGACGCGGAGAGGTCGAAGAAGCGCAGGAAGAACTGGGCGAGCGGGCCGATGGCCAGGGCGTACAGGACCGTGCCGACGCCGAGGGACCCGCCGAGCAGGAAGCCGGTCACGACCACGGCCACCTCGATCGCCGTACGCACCAGCCTGATGGAACGGCCCGTGAGCCGGTTCAGGCCCGTCATCAGGCCGTCGCGGGGCCCCGGGCCGAAGCGCGCGGAGATGTACAGGCCCGTGGCGACGCCGTTGAGCACGATGCCCGCGGCCATCAGCGGGATCTGCGCCCCGAGGCCGTGCACATCCGGTACGAGGGCGAGCGTCCCGTCCATCGCGATCCCGACGGCGAAGACGTTGGAGACGGTGCCGAGCCCCGGGCGCTGCCTGATCGGGATCCACAGGAGCAGCACGACCGCTCCGACGATGATCGAGACGACCCCGATGGAGATACCGGTCCGCTCGGCGAGCCCCTGGTGCAGTACCCCCCACGGCTCGAGTCCGAGCCCTGCGCGGACCAGGAGCGCCGAGCTCGCCCCGTACAGCGCCAGACCCGCGTACAGATGGGTCAGCCGCCGGGTGAGCCGGGTGCCGCTCCGGGCGGTGGGATCGGACAAGTGGTGCCCCCTGTGTGGTGATGGTGGACTGCTTCATGTCACTCTGTGGCAGGGGATTGGCTGCCAACTATGGCCAATCCGAGGAAGGTGGACTGATTTTCATGGCGCAGTGGACTTCGACCGTCGGCGCGGCGCAGCTCGCCCGTCAGCTCCAGGGCCAGCAGGCCCGTCCCCTGGCGCCGGGTACCCGCAAGCCGCCCGCCTACCGTGCCCTCGCCGACGGTGTCCGCCTGCTCGTCCTGGAGGGCCGGGTCCCGGTCGCCGCCCGGCTCCCCGCCGAGCGTGAGCTCGCACTGGCCCTGTCGCTCAGCCGGACCACCGTCGCCGCCGCCTACGAGGCGCTACGGGCGGAGGGATTCCTGGAGTCGCGCCGGGGGGCGGGGAGCTGGACCGCTGTCCCGGCGGGCAATCCGCTGCCCGCCCGGGGTCTCGAGCCGCTGCCCCCGGAATCCCTCGGCTCGATGATCGACCTCGGCTGTGCCGCCCTCCCCGCCCCGGAACCGTGGCTGACCCGGGCCGTCCAGGGCGCGCTGGAGGAGCTGCCGCCGTACGCGCACACCCACGGCGACTACCCGGCCGGCCTGCCCGCACTCCGGCAGATGATCGCGGACCGCTACACCGGGGCCGGCATTCCCACGATGCCGGAACAGATCATGGTCACCACGGGGGCCATGGGGGCCATCGACGCCATCTGTCATCTCTTCGCCGGGCGCGGCGAGCGCATCGCCGTGGAGTCGCCGAGCTACGCCAACATCCTCCAGCTCATGCGGGAGGCGGGCGCCAGGCTGGTGCCCGTGGCGATGGAGGAAGGCCTCGGCGGCTGGGACATGAACCGCTGGCGGCAGGTGCTGCGGGACGCGGCGCCGAGGCTGGCCTACGTCGTCGCGGACTTCCACAACCCCACGGGAGCCCTCGCCGACGAGCAGCAGCGCCGCGCCCTGGTCGAGGCCGCCCGGTCGGCGGGCACGGTCCTGGTCGTCGACGAGACCATGAACGAGCTGGACCTGGACGCCGATGACGAGATGCCGCGCAGGGTCTGCGCCTTCGACCCCGCGGGCAGCACGGTCCTCACCGTCGGATCCGCCAGCAAGGCGTTCTGGGCCGGCATGCGGATCGGCTGGGTGCGCGCCGCGCCGGACGTGATCCGCAGCCTGGTCGCGGCCCGCGCCTACGCCGACATGGGGACCCCGGTGCTGGAGCAGCTCGCCATCAACTGGCTGATGGGCACGGGCGGCTGGGAGCAGGCCGTGGCCATACGGCGTGAGCAGGCGCGGGAGAACAGGGACGGCCTGGTGCGGGCGCTGCGCCGGGAGCTCCCGGAGTGGGAGTTCGCGGTGCCGCGCGGCGGCCTCACCCTCTGGGTGCGCACCGGCGGGCTCTCCGGTTCACGGCTGGCCGTGGCGGGCGAGCGGGTCGGCGTCCGCGTGCCGTCGGGGCCCCGGTTCGGGGTCGACGGGGCCTTCGAGGGGTATGTGCGGCTGCCCTTCACCGTGGGCGGTGCGGTGGCGGACGAGGCGGCGCTGCGGCTCGCCGCGGCCGCCGAGCTGGTCGCTTCCGGCGCGGGCGTGGGAGCCGAGGCGCCCCGGACCTTCGTGGCCTGAGGCGCCCGGGGCCTCACCCCTCGGCGGCGGCCGGTGCCCCGATCAGCTGATCCTTGTGCGCGGTCACGGGCTCGGCAGGGGCCTCCGGTGCGGCCTGCTCCACAGCCGGCGCCCCGCCGGGCAGCAGGTCGAGCACCGCCTGCCGGTGCGCCTCGCTCGTGGCGTCGTCGTACGGGTCCGGGGTGGCCGGTACCTGGAGGCGCAGGACGGGCCCGCTGCCCAGCCGGGCGTAACCGCGGCCCGGCGGGACGTCGGGGGTGGGAGTGGTGTGCGGCTGGACACCCAGGACCGCCTCGACCTGTTCCCGGTCCGCCGGGCCGAGGACGGCGCGTGCCCTGGTGTGGGTCCGTACGGTCTCGGTGAGGGCGTCCAGGCTGTCGAACTGGTCCGCGACGACGACCGTCACCCCGGCGGCGCGGCCGTGACGCAACGGCACCTGGAGGAGTTCCTGCGGATCCTGCCTGCCGTCGGCGGCCGCCAGGTGTCCCAGCGCGCTCGGGCGGTCCAGCAGGATCCAGAGGGGGCGCTTGATGTCCTCGGGCTCGGGATGCCCGGCCTGGCGGGCCCGGTTGGCGGCGATGAGCCGCCGCTCGGTCTCGTGTGCCGCCCATTCGAGTGTCGCGAGGGCCCCGGCCAGACCGCACTCCACGGCCAGGACGCCGTCCCGGCCGGTCAGGAAGCCGTACTCGCCGGTGCCGCCGCCCTCCACGACGAGGATGTCGCCGTGCTGGAGGGCCTGCAGGGCGAGAGAACGCATCAGGGTCGTGGTGCCACTGCCGGGGTGTCCGGCGATCAGCAGATGGGGCTCCGTCGAACGGGCTCCGGTCCGCCAGATCACGGGGGAGGCGTCCCGCGTCACGTCGCCGTCCTCCACCGGGACGGTGCGCCGGACCGCGTCGGCGTCGGTGAAGCCCAGCACGGTCTCGCCGGGGGCGGTGACGAACCGCTGTGCGGCGATGGTGGTGGGCAGGGCGGTGAGCACGGTCATGAGGAGGTGGTTGGTCTCCTCGTCCCAGGTGAAGTGGTATTCGCGGCCCCGGCCCGACTTGGCGTGGAGCACCTGCTCGACCCGGGCACGGGACACGGGATCGCCGTCGGTGAAGTACGCCGGGTAGTTCACCTGGAGCCGGGTGAGGCGCCCGTCGCCGTCGAAGGCGTACGACTCGTCGAAGGTCTTCTCCCAGTCGCCGCCGTGGGAGAACAGCGGGCTGGGGTCGTCGGCCACTGAGAAGTGCGGGACCAGCGCCTCGTACAGAGCCCGTAGGCGTGCGGTCTCCGCCTCGTCGGGGCCGGTCTTCGCGGGGGTGTGGTCGCGCCCCCGCCATGCGGCAGCGCCCATCACCGAGATGAGGGCCAGCAGAGGCCCGTAGGGGATGAGCGCCACCACCAGTACGCAGGCCGCGACGAGGAACAGCACGTGTCCGCGCCGGTCCTTGGGTGTCGCGGCCCACTTCTGCCGCCCTGCTCCCGCCAGCAGCCGCATGCCACGGGTGACCGTGATCAGCGGATGGAGGACGTCGGTGGCGTTGTCGGCGGCCGTGCGCGCGATCTCGCGACTGCGGGTGATCGAAGCGCTGCCGCCCTTGAGAATGCGGGGGAGTGGTCGCCGGGCCACGTCGGTCTCCTGAAGAGGTGGGAGCGGTTTCGGAGCGTCAGAACTTGATCCCGCCCAGCATGCTGGCGAGGCTCGCCCCGCCGGCTGTGATGCTCGGGGCGATGGCTGTGCCGGCCAGGTAGAAGCCGAACAGAGCGCAGATGAGGGCGTGGGACGCCTTGAGCCCGTCCTTCTTGAAGAACAGGAAGACGATGATGCCGAGCAGTACCACGCCCGAGATGGAGAGGATCATGAGCGGTTCTCCTGGTTGAGGGGACAGTCACCATGAGTACTTCCAGGATCACAAGATGTACCTATACGATAAAAGGTGCAAATGAGTGAGTAAGGATTGATTTCACTCAACTGGTGGGGAGAAAAGCCGCCGCCCGGGAGCCCTGTCGGCCGCGCATGCCCGGTCCCGCCCAGTCCCCGCCGGGAAAGTGACGCAGGGGCGGTGATCTTCCGCCGCTCCGGGGCAGGCTGACGACTGCCCCGAGCAGTACTCTGTCGATTCACTCGTACGGCCCTCCGCCGTACCCCCCACCAGGTCGGCTACGGCGACGAAGGCAAGGAAGGCGGTCCGCCCGATGAGCGAAATCCCCGATCCCGAGGTGGTCGAGCTGGCGACGAAGGTCTTCGGCCTGGCCCGCCGGGGCGAGAGCGACGCGCTCGCCGCCTACGTCGACGCGGGCGTTCCCGCGAACCTCACCAACGACCGGGGCGACTCCCTGCTCATGCTGGCCGCGTACCACGGGCACGCCCCCGCCGTCGTCGCGCTCGCGGGCCGTGGCGCCGACCCGGACCGGGCCAACGACCGGGGGCAGACCCCGTTGGCCGGAGCCGTCTTCAAGGGTGAGCGCGAAGTGATCGACGCACTGCTCGCCGCGGGGGCCGATCCGGCGGCCGGAACACCCTCCGCCGTGGACACCGCACGCATGTTCGGCAAGGACGACCTGCTGGAACTCTTCGGTGCGCGCTGAGACGCGGTCCCGGCCGCCGGCCGGCGGGTGCGCCGTAAATGTGGTCGCGTCGGCGAAATGGCTGGGTCATCATGACGTCGCGGGTCCGTTTTGGGCCACCGACGAGAGGCTGAGGAAGATGAGCACCAGGCAGAAGACGGCGGTCGGCCGATCATGTTGCTGCGCGGCCTAGGGGATGTCACCCCGGCACATGGAACAGCACAGTCCCGGTTGCGTCGACAGCTTGATGTGAGGCTTTCCCCATGTTCGATCCGTTCATAGCGCCGAGCGGCACACTGCTCGGCCTGCTGCAGAGGGGCCGCGGCGACGGCACGCTCCACGCGCTCGCCGCCCCGCGCTCCGAGGCCCTCGCGGCTCTCAACCACTGCGTCCTGAGCGATCCGCGTCACGACTGGCAGGTCGAGAACCGCTCCCTCTACTACGCGCGCCTCTACCTCGACCTCGACGGTGGCACCGAGGAGATCGAGCGGCACCTGTGGGATCCCGAGGACCACCTCGACACCGACGACTCACGCACCGGTCTCGCACTCGCCGTGCTCGGGCACCTCGCCTCCTACGGGCGCGACGACGCCCTCGTACTCCTGCGCCGGTACGCCGCGACCGGCTCCAACTGGGCCTGGGCGCTCGACGAGCTGGCCCTGCGCGACGACGACACCGGGCTGCGCTCCCTCGCCGAGGCGGTGCTCGCCCGTTTCCCCGCCACCCCGGAGGGCACCGCCGAGCTGGCGGCCGCCGTGCGTGACGCCTTCGAGCCCCGCCCCTGGCGGCTCTGGGCCGACGACCCGCGCGAAGCGGTCGGCGCCCGGGTCAGGGCGGCGACGGAGCAGGGCTCCTTCGACCGGTGGCAGCGGCAGATGAGGCCGGGCGGACCGCGCCCCGGCTGGAGTGTCCAGGCGGTTTTCGACTGGGCCCAGGAGGGACTGGAACGCGGCAGCGCGCTCCACGTCCCCGCGGCCCGCTGCCTCTCCGCCGTCGCCGGGACCGAGGACCGTCCCGTGATCGTGGAGGCCGCCCGCAGCGGTTCCGATGGCGCGCGCTGCGCAGCCCTGCACTATCTGGCCGAGGCCCAGGACCCCGCCGTCCTCGATCTGATCGAGCAGGCCGTCGTCGGCCCCTCCCGCACCGTCGCCGATGCGGCCGTGGCCGCCTTCGAGCGCATGTGCGGGGAACCGGCGGTCGTCCGGGCCCGGCGCTGGGCCCACCGGCCCGACGCCCTCGGAGCCTCGGCGGCCGGAGTCCTGGCCTGCCGCGGCGCCGTACAGGACGCCCCGCTCGTCCTCGCCGCGCTGCGCGAGGCCGTCCGGGGCGAGGGCCCCGACACCCCGCTCCTGTGGACCCTCGTCGACGGCGCGGGGCGCCTGGGCATCGCCTGTGCCGCACCCGTACTGCGCCATGTGTACCGGGAGACGTCCTCCTCGCACCTGCGCGGCAGGGCCGCACGGGCACTGGCCGCCACCGACCCGTCCTTCGCCAGCGGGTTCGCCGTCGAGTGCCTCTGGGACTGCGAGGAGACCACCCGGGAGCTGGCCGCGCACCACGCGGAGACCGGGGACATCCGCGTCGCCGAACGGCTGAGGCGGCTCGCCGCCGACCCGGCCGAGGAGGCCGAGGTCCAGACCGCCGTACGCAGCAGGATCGGACCGGACGCACCCGCCGTCTGAACCGGCGCTCCGCTGACAACCGGAGCCCGGATGCCGCGCGCCGGGGGCGCGCGGCGCAAACGCTCATAGGACGTTCCCCGGGCGGAAAGATCCAAGTCGGCAAGGGCACGCCCGGCGCGGTGACAACACCCGTATGCGTGTCGTCATCGTCACCGAATCCTTCCCGCCCGACGTCAACGGTGTGGCCCACTGCACCCTGCAGACCGCCCGGCACCTCGCCGCCCGCGGCCACCAGCCGCTCGTCATCGCCCCCGCCGCGGCGACGGCCTCCACCGACTCCGCGTCCACCGGCGCTCCCTGCCCCGTGGTGCGCGTCCCCTCGCTGCCCCTGCCCGGCTACCCGCAGGTCCGCGTGGCCCTGCCCAGCCGGAGGCTCGCCGCCGCACTCATCGCGCACCGCGCCGAACTCGTCCACCTGGCCGGACCGTTCGTCCTCGGCGTGAGAGGCATGGCGGTCGCCACCCGGCTGGGGCTGCCGGCCGTGGCCGTCTACCAGACCGACCTGGCCGGCTACGCCCGCACCTATCTGGGTACCGGGGAGAGCGCCGCCTGGCGCCGGATGCGTGCCGTGCACAGCGCCGCCGACCTCACACTCGCCCCCTCCTCCGCCGCGCTGCGCGACCTCACCGACCACGGGGTGCCCCGGGTGCGGCTGTGGCCGCGCGGAGTCGACACCGTACGGTTCCGCCCCGGTCTGCGCGACGACGCCCTGCGCCGTGCCCTCGCACCCGGCGGCGAGAAGATCATCGGATACGCGGGGCGCCTCGCCCCCGAGAAGCACGTCGAACTCCTCGCCGGCACCTGCTCGCTGCCGGGCGTGCGCGTCGTGGTCGTCGGCGACGGACCGAGCGAGGCGTCGCTGCGCCCGGCACTGCCCGGCGCGGTCTTCCTGGGGCGGCGTACGGGGGAGGACCTCGCCCGCTTCTTCGCCTCCCTGGACGTCTTCGTGCACACCGGGCCGTACGAGACCTTCTGCCAGACCGTGCAGGAGGCCATGGCCTCCGGGGTCCCGGTCGTCGCCCCGGCGGCCGGCGGTCCGCTCGACCTCGTCGCCCACGGGAGCACCGGGCTGCTGGTGCCTCCCCACGACGCGGGGGCGGTACGGGAGGCGGTCGCCGCACTCGTCGCGGACCCCCTGCGCGCCCAGGCCTTCGGCCGGACCGCACGGGCCGCGGTCGAGGGCCGCACCTGGCAGGCGGTCGGCGACCAGCTCCTGGGCCACTACGACGAGGTCCTCGGCGGCCGGACGGCGGTGGCCGCGTGAACGGGCACAGTCGCGACGGGCTCAGGATCGTACGGCTGGCGAACTTCGTCACGCCCGCCTCGGGCGGCCTGCGCACCGCGCTGGAAGAGCTCGGACGCGGCTATCTCGAGGCGGGCCACGAGCCGGTGCTGATCGTCCCCGGCGCCACCGCGAGTGACATACGCACCCCGCAGGGCAGGGTCGTCACCCTGCCCGGGCCGGTGCTGCCGGGCAGCGGCGGCTACCGGGTGCTCGCGAACCGGCGGCGGCTGCGCGGGCTCCTGGAGGAGATGCGCCCCGACCGGCTCGAGGTGTCGGACCGTACGACGCTGCGGTGGACGGGGGAGTGGGCACGCCGCGCCCGCGTCCCCGCCGTCATGGTGTCCCACGAGACGGCCGACGGGGTGTTCCGTACCTGGGGTGTGCCCCCGGCCGTTGCGGGGCGGACCGCCGACCGGCTGAACGCGCGCACTGCCCACGCCTACGCCCGGATCGTGTGCACCACCGAGTGGGCGGAGCGCGAGTTCGTGCGGATCGGCGTACGCAACGTGGTGCGCGCCCCCCTCGGAGTGGACCTGCGGCGTTTCCGTCCCGAACTGCGCAGTACGGCGCTGCGCGCTCGCCACCTGCGCGGTGGGGACGTCCTGCTGCTGCTCGGCTCACGGCTCTCCGTGGAGAAGCGCCCGGGCCGGGCGCTGGACGCGCTGGCGGTCCTGCGGAGCCAGGGTGTGCGGGCGGCACTGGTGGTGGCGGGGGACGGTCCGCTGCGAGCGGAACTGGCCGCCAGAGCACGGGCGGAACGCCTGCCGGCCGAATTCCTGGGCCATGTACGCGACCGGGCGCATCTGGCCCGCCTCCAGGCGAGTGCCGACCTGTGCCTCGCCCCGGGGCCGGCGGAGACCTTCGGGCTGTCGGCCCTGGAAGCGCTCGCCTGCGGCACGCCGGTGGTGGCGAGCGGCAGCTCCGCGCTCCCGGAGGTGATCGGCTCGGCCGGCCTGGCCGCCGCGGACACGGGCCGTTCCTTCGCCGCCGCACTCCGGGAACTGCTGGCCAGGCCGGAGCGGGAGCGCCGGGCCGCGGCCCGGGCGCGGGCCGGACTCTTCGGGTGGGACCGCTCGGTGGCCGCCTTCCTGACCGCCCACGACGTCCCGCAGCGGCGGGGCGCACTGGAGGAGCGGCCATGAGCGGAGCGACGACACCCCGTGCATCGGCCCCCGCGGGCGGCCGTGTGACGCCTGCGGGGGCCTCCGGGCCCGCCACGGCCGGCGGCGCGTCCGGTGCACCGGCGCTTGTCACGGTGGTCGGCGCACCGGCACCTGCCACGCCTGCCGCCGCATCCGCGCGGGCCACAGCCGTCCCTGCCGTGCCCGCCGACGCCCTCGCGCGTCCCGCGCCGGCCCGTGCCACCGTGCGGTTCGCCGCCCTCGGGGACTCGCTGACCGAAGGCATCGGCGATCCGGTCCAGGGTGGCTGGCGGGGCTGGGCCGCCCTCCTCGCCGAGGGACTCGGAGGCTCGGAGCGGGACGTGGAGTTCCGCAACCTCGCCGTCGCCGGCGCGCTGTCCGCCGACGTCCATGAGCGCCAGGCCGCGGCAGCGGCTGAGTTCCGTCCCGATATCGCCTCGGTCGTCGTCGGGGTCAACGACACCCTGCGCCGCTCCTTCGACATCCGCCTCCTGACCGAACGGCTCGACGAGGTCTGCGCCCTGCTTGCCGGGGGCGGCGCCGTACTCCTGACGGCGTGTCTGCCCGATCCCGGCACGGCACTGGGGCTCCCCGGTCCGCTGCGCCGCCCCCTGGCGAGGCGCCAGCAGGCGGTGAACGCCGTGGTGCACGCCCTGTCCGCCCGCTACGACTCCGTCCATCTGCATGCCTCGGACCGGACATGGACCGAGGACCGTTCGCTGTGGAGCGTGGACCGGCTCCACCCCGCCGAGCGGGGCCACCGCAGGCTGGCGGCAGGATTCCACCGGCTGCTCGCCGAACGGGGACTGGCCCTCGGGACCCGGCCCGGCCACGAACCGCGGCAGCCCCCGCCGACCCGCGCGGCCGCGGCGCTCTGGCTGGCCACCGAGGGCACCGGCTGGCTGGCCCGACGCAGCACGGATCTGCTGCCCCAGCTGCTGGGGCTCGCTGCGGCCGAGGCCGGTCACTGGGCGCGCGGCACGGGCGAACGGCTCGACGCGCGGGCCGAGCAGGCGCTGTTCGAGGCGCTGGCCGGACTGCCACGTACGCCGTTTCTGCAGGGGTTCGTCCCCCACGCCAGAATGGAGGGATGACCGGACGCTGGGAGTTCTGGATCGACCGCGGCGGCACCTTCACGGACGTGGTGGGACGCGACCCCGGCGGCCGGCTGATCTCCCGCAAACTGCTGTCGCACGACCCCGGCCGCTACCGCGACGCCGCCGTGGCGGGAATCCGGCTGCTGCTCGGTCTCGGCCCCCGCGACCCGGTCC
>NZ_JBHWZS010000238.1:0-13255 GCF_042728155.1 Streptomyces sp. NPDC060209 | reverse complement strand
GCCGCTTTCCTGGTTCCGCCCCGGAATCCCCCACGGGCGGGCCGCCTACACGGTGGGGACGGATTCCCGCCTGCCGCCGCGTCCGGGCGACGGGGGCGCGGGCACCTCGTCCTCGGTGGAACGGTGGGCGCGGACCCCGATCATGCCGAAGGCCGTCAGCGCCGCGGCGACGGCGGCCGCCACACCGCACACGAGGAAGGCGGTGCTGAAGCCAGAGCCGAGGGCCTCCAGGGCGAGACCGTGCGCCGCGGAGCCCGGGGCGCCGGGCGGCAGGCTGTTGACGGCGATGGGGCCGCCCGCCGCGGCGACCTCGCGTGCCGCTGCCAGCTGACCGTCCGACAGATCCGCGCCGGAGAGGTTCGCCGCGAAGGCCGACCCCGCCTTGCTGAGGGCGACCGCGCCGACCACGACGGGGCCGAGAGCGAAGCCGAGGTCCCGCAGCATGTTGGTGGTGGCGCTGGCCATGCCCGCCAGGTTCGGGGGCACGCTGTTCAGCGCCACGGCAGTCACCGAGCTGACCGTCAGGGCGAAGCCGATGCCGATCAGCAGGGCGGGCGCGACGAACGCGCCGAGGCCCGGGTCGGTGATGTCCAGCCGGGTGCACAGCAGGCAGCCGATCGCCATCAGGGCGAATCCCGTCGTCAGCAGCCAGGTCGGCGCGACCCGGTGCAGGAGCCGTGAGACGACAGGGATGAGCAGGAAGGCGGGCCCCTGGAGGAGTAGGAAGGGGATCGCGACGCGGATCGGGTCCTGGTGCTGTGCGGGGCCCAGCCACATGCTCGTCGCGAAGCAGGCGCCGAGGAAGGCGAGCATGCCGATGACGGCGACGACGGACGACACGGTGAAGGCCCGGTTGCGGAACAGGGCCAGGTCGAAGATCGGGGATTCGGCCCCCAGCTCCACCACGACGAACCCGGCGAGGAAGCACGTGCCGATGAGGAAGGCGAGTATGACGGGAAGGGTGGTCCAGCCCGACTCGGGCCCCTCGACGGCGCCGTACAGCACCAGGATCAGGCCGATGGCGAAGGTGATCTGACCGGGCACGTCGAGCCGGCGGCCCGCGGGCGCCTTCGACTCCGTGGCCAGCATCAGGGTGAGCACCATGCTGACCAGGGCGAGTCCGACGAGCACCCAGAACGAACCGCGCCACGATCCGACCTTGGCGAACACGCCGCCGAGCAGAGGTGAGACTGCGGCGCCGGCGGAGAGGCAGCCGCTCCAGACCGCCACCGAGTGCGCCCGTTCCCGGGAGGTACGCGTGACGGAGGTGATCGCGGTGAGCGAGCCGGGGAACATGGCACCGGCGCCAAGTCCGTTCAGGGCGGCGCCGATCCACAGCACCTGCACGGAGGGCGCGACAGCGGCCACGGTGCTGCCCGCGGCGACCAGTGCCGTGCCGGCCATGATCAGTCTTCGCCGCCCGAAGAGGTCACCGAGGACACCGAAGGTGAATTCGAAGCAGACCACGGCGATCATGAACGCGGCCGTGATCCAGGTGAGCTGAGAACCGTGTGTGTTCAGGTCCTGCTGGAGGAGTCCGTTGAGCGAGGCCGGCAGCGCGTTCGCGACCTGGGCCACGAAGACCGCGCAGCAGGCGGCAGCCAGCGTTCCCGCGTAGCCCGGTGTCCGGGCGGCCCCCGCGGTTGGGCCCGGGGACGTCGTCGTCCCGTTGTTGAGCGTCATTGCTGTTCTCCCTGGCTGGGAAAGATGGGCATCCCGAAGGCCTGAGCCCTGTGAGACGGAAGGGCTCGGCTCTGCGTGCGCGGTGGGGGAGAGGGGCACGACGCGAGTCGAGCGTGATGCCGTGGAGAATGGCATTTGCTTTACGTCGCGTCAATGCTTTGTGCGCGAAATAAAGTGAATCGAGTGACCGTAAGTTGAAAGGTCGGCTTGTCGCGCGATCAGGGCTCGACGCTGGGCGACTTCGTTCGAGGTGCCGCGCGCGACGCGTTCGCCTTTGCTTTACATAGTGTCAATAAATCGTGCAGCGCGTATTACGTGAGGGCGGTGTGTGCACTCGGCGTACAGTCGCGCGTTAGGATCCAGGCATGGCGAACCTTCGTGAGGCACAGAAGCAGATGACGCGCCGTCTGCTGCTGGAGTCAGGACTCGAGCTCTTCAAGACGAAGGGGTACGCCGTCACCACGGTGGACGACATCGCCACCGCGGCGGGCACCACGCGCGTGACCTTCTACGCGTACTTCCCCTCCCGCAGCGAACTGATGAAGGCGCTCATCGACGAGCGGCTCAACGAGGCGCTGGAGCGCGTCCGCTCCCAGGAGCACGGCTCGACGGCGCAGGACCTCGTCGCCACGGTTGCCGACGGGACGCCGGAGGCGATCAGGGCGTGGCTGCGGCGCACCGCCGACAACTGGCCGGCCATCCGGCCGATCATCCGTGTCGGCCGTGACGCCGCGGTGGTCGATCCGGAACTCACCGACCTGGTGGAGCGATGGATGGAGGAGGCCATCAGCGACATCGAGGACGGACTGGAGGCGGCGGGTCGCCTCGAGCCCCATCAGCGCCACTTCCGGGGAGTTCTCGCGATGGCCCAGCTCGACTTCGTCGCCCAGAACTGGGACGGCTCCGACTGGAAGCTCACGCGCGACCAGATGCTCGACGAGCTCGGCGCCAGCTGGGTACAACTGCTGACCTGACCTGACCTGACCTGACCTGACCGGGCCCGCGGGGCAGGGTCGAGGGATCCCCCTCCTGCCGGTGCCCCGGCCCGCCGGGGTCAGAGGCTCCTCGCCGCGTCGAACAGCAGCTCGCGAAGCCATGCGATGAAGTACTGATCAGCCAGTCGCGGGTTCCAGACCATGTCGATCCCGAGCCCGGGAAGCGGGAACGGGAACTCCTCGATCCGCACGTCGGAGAGCGTCCGCATGGTGGCGGCCACCTGGTAGCGGAGGAGAGCGACGCCGCCCGCGCGTGCGACCAGGAAAGGCACCAGCAGGAAGTCGGAGATCAACTGGCCGACGCGGTAGGTCACCCCCTCCTCCTCCAGTACGGAGTAGGGGAAGACCCGCCGATCGGTGTCGACGACGATGTGCGGCTGTGTGGTCAGGAGATCGAGCGCGCTCGCTTCCGGTGGCGTATCCGGCGAGGCCACCACCACACAGCGGTCGTTGTACAGCCGCTCGCGCGGGTGCGGGGAGAAGTGCCCCTCGGAGAGCAGCACGACGTCGACACCCTGGCCGGTGAAAGTGGCCTCGGTCGGCACCGTCATCGTCCGCACACGCAGCGTGGCGTGCGGAGCGCGTTCGGCGACGAGCCGTGTCAGCCGGGGGCCGACGACGAACGCCGTGCTGTTCGTCATGGCGATCGTGATGACGCGCCGGTCCGTGGCGGGATCGAAGCAGGGGAAGTTCACGATGTGTGCGGTCTGTTGCAGGGCGCTGCGCAGCGGCGCGATCAGCTCCAGCGCCCGCGGGGTCAGCGTGACGCCCGTCCCTTGCCGGACGACGAGTTCGTCACCCAGCAGACGCCGCATTCTCGTGAGGGCGTGGCTCATCGCCGGCTGCGACAGGCCGACCCGCTCCGCTGCCCTGGTCACCGACCCCTCCTCGAGGAGCGCGAGGAGGGGCACCAACAGGTTGAGGTTGACCGATGCCAGCCGGTCCAACCCCGAACCCGTGGCGCCCTCTTCGTCGTCACCCATGGCGCGAACCCTACGCGGCGGCCTGGGTCATACGGCGCAGCCGGGGGATCGGGACCCGGTAGTTGAGCGCCGCGGCCACAGCGGTGCCGTCCGGGTGCGACCAGCGCATCAGCGCCGGCCCGCCACCGGGCCCTCCGTCGACGTACGCCGGTTCCCCCACCAGCGGCAGAGAGCCCACCGCCTTGAGGCTGAGTCCGAACTGCTCGGTCCAGAAGTACGGCTGATACCGGAGCGGCGGTGCGTCGTCGCCGTGGACCAGTGCCCTGGCGGCAACCTTCGCCTGCTCGATCGCACTGCTCCAGAGGGGGATGCGGCGCAGGCCGTGCGGAGTGGGGAAGGCCGCCAGGTCACCGACGGCCGCGACATCGGGGCGGACGAGCCCGCGCGAGTCGACCGGGACGCTGCCCCTCGCCACAAGTCCTGTGCCCGCGAGCCACTCCGTGTTGGGGATGTCGCCGACGGCGGTCAGGATCGTCTCCGCTTCGAGGGCCGCGCCGTCGTCAAGAACGACCCGGGTGCTCTCCCCACGGCGTTCGAGCCGCGCCGACCCGGTCTCGATGACGGTGAGCCCCAGGTCCAGCGCGGCCGTGACGAAGACGCCGGCGAGGTACGGACCGAGTTGGGCGATGAGCGGCACCCCTTGGGAGACGACGGTGACCCGGCAGCCGGCGGCCAGGCACCCCGAGGCGATCTCCATTCCGAGCGGGCCCCCGCCGACCACGATGACCGACGGCCGGCCGGCCAGCCGGCCGCGCAGGGACAGCGCGTCATCGAGTCCGCGCAAGGTGCGCTCCTCGGGAAGGCCGGACAGCCTCCGCGCCCGGGAGCCGGTGGCGAGCACGACGCGGTCGTACGGCAGATCCGTACCGTCGTCGAGCGTGACGAACCGGCGGTCGAGATCCAGGCCGGTCGCACGCACACCCAGAAGTTCGGTCGCCCCGTGGCCGGCCGGCGGAAGCTCGTGAGTCGACAGGCCGTCGCCGTCGAGCAACAGTGCCTTCGACAGGGCCGGCCGGCTGTACGCCGCATGCGGTTCGTCGCCGACGACGGTCAGTTCGCCGTCGAAGCCGGCCTCGCGGAGCGTATCGGCCGCGGTGAGTCCGGCGATCCCGTTGCCGACGACGACGACGCGGTCCAACGCGTCGCCGCTCATGCGATCCTCAGCGCGGCGACCGGACAGACTCGGACAGCGGCGTTCGCCAGGGCGGCGTCGGAGTCGTCGATCTCCTCGCGGTCGAGCACGAGTTCGCCTTCGTCGTCGAGGTGCATGAGCTGTGGGGCGGCCTCCTCGCACAGGCCGTGGCCCTCGCAGCGGGGGCGGTCGAGAGTGAGCTTCATGCTGCGATCACCTCCAGGACCGGGAGCTTCTCGATGCTGCGGGTGATGTTGCTGGGAACACGGACCTCGGGTCCGACGACCAGGCGCTCGACGCGCCGGGAAAGCGCTTCGATCACGGCGTGAGCCTCCAGGCGGGCGAGCCCTTGGCCCGCGCAGCCGTGGGGGCCGTAGCCGAACGAGAGGTGGTCGACCGGATTGCGCTCGACGAGGAAGGCGTCCGGGTTCTCGTAGTGCCGGGCGTCGCGGTTGCCGGCGCCGAACAGGATCGCGATCTGCGCACCCGCCGGGATGACTGCCCCGTCGATGTCGATGTCCTCGGTGGCGCGCCGGCCCCAGGCGTGGACGGGAGCCCAGAAGCGCAGCACCTCGTTGAACGCCGCAGGCACCAGAGACGGGTCCCTGCGGATCAGGGCGAGCTGGTCGGGGTGCGAGCCGAAGAGGGCGACGATGTTGCCGATCGCCGCCACGGTGGTGTCGACGCCGGCACCGAGGTACTGGTGGATGATGTGGCCGGCCGTGCCGGGCGGAACGGCGCCACGTGCCTCGGCTTCGAAGATGCCGCGCCCCACGGACCCCTCGGTCAGGTCGGTGGCCCTGACCCGGGAGCACCAGTTGTAGAGCTCGCCGGCGACGGGGAAGCTCTCGGCCGTGCGCTGGTTCATCGGACCGATGACCTGCATGGCGGCCTGGCCCCAGCGCAGCATGTTCTCGCGCACGTGGCCCGTGAAACCGATCAGGTCGGCGACGACCTCCAGCGGGAATGCCCGGGCCAGGGCGTCGATCGCCTCGAAGGTGCCCTTCTCGACGAGCTCCGCGACGAGAGTGTCCGCCTTCGCCTCGATCCGCCCTTTCAGCCCGCGCAGCGCACGCGGCGAGAGGTTCTCGCTGAGCGTGGCGCGCAGTTGGGTGTGCACCGGCGGATCGGACGCGAGCGAGGTGCCGGTGAGTGCCTCGTTGGCCATCGGGTTGAACCCGATCGAGGCCGAGGAGAACGACTCCCAGTCCGCGAGTGCGCGACGGACGGCTTCGTACCGCGTCAGCGCGTAGACATCGTTCTTCCGCAGGTGGACGACGGAGCCCTGTTCCCGCAGTTCGGCGTAGACGGGGTACGGGTCGAGTAGGACCTCGTCGGCGAAGAGGTCGATACCGGAGGTGGGTGGGGTGCTCATGACCCCCAGTGAAGTGGCCGGGCTCACATCCAACAAGTGAATGATTGGCATGCAGCTTCATGCACACGATGCATGTCTTCGCCTTCAGGCTGCCTGGTCACAGGGGCTCCCGACAGTCGCGGTGCGGCCGGCTCCGCACACTCGCCCCATGCTTCGTTCAATATTTTTTCTTGGTGTCCAATTCATTGACGTCGTGTAAACCCAATGGCTACCGTGACTGCAGCCACAGGGTGCTGAGCACCCCACTCGGACACGTGAGGGCAAGGCATGAGCGTCAAGAGCAACACCGTGAACACCGTCCTGGGCCCGGTGCCGACCGAGGAACTGGGCGTCGTCTCGGTCCACGAGGCACTGCTGTCGGTGTTTCCGGGCGCGGAGTACGCCTTCGACGTCACCATCGACCGCGCGGAGATCTTCGAGATCCTGGCCGCGAAGCTGAAGGACTTCCGAGCCCACGGCGGCGGCACGATCGTCGACAGCACCGGCATGTTCCACGGCCGCGACGTCCGGCTGTACGAGACCCTCGCCCGCGCGACCGGCGTGCACATCGTCGCCTCGACGGGGCAGGGCCCGGAGGAGCTGCTCGGCGGCTACTTCCTCACGCCGCAGACCAACCCGCCGACGCCGTGGCCTGCCGAGAAGTTCGCCGACCTCTTCACCAAGGAGGTCACCGAGGGCATGGTGGTCCCCCGTGTGGAGCGCCGCGGCGCCGCGGGCCTGGTGGCCACCGTCGCGACCGTCGAGGGCATGACCGCGACCGACGAGAGCCTGCTCCGCGGCGCGGCCCGGACCGCCCTGAGCACCGGCGTCGCGGTCTCCGTCCGCTACGGGAGCGACGCCGTCCACGACCTGGACGTCGTCCTGGACGAGGAGCTGCCGGCCGACCGCGTCGTAGTCGCCGGGCTCGACCGCAAGGACGCCGTCGCCTCCGGCGCACCCGGTGAGATCGCCCGCCGCGGCGCCTACGTCGCACTCGACCACGTGGGCCCGGAGGACGAGGCCCACATCGGCGACGCCGAGCGCGCCGCCCTGGCCGCCGACCTCGTGCGGGCCGGTTTCGGCGACCGGATCCTGCTCTCCAGCAACGCGACCGGGGTGGCGAAGGGCCACACCGGCAACGACCTGCCCTACAGCTACGTCCTGACCACCTTCGTCCCGCTCCTGAAGGCACAGGGTCTCAGCGAGGAGGACACGCGGCGGATTCTCGTCGAGAACCCGCGCGACCTGCTGTCGGTGCGCTGAGCGCGCCGGTGCGAACGACCGTCAAGTCTCTTATCCAAAGGTGAGTGTTGTGTCGAGAGTGAACACCGTCCTGGGACCGATCCCGGCCGAGGAGCTGGGTCTTGTGGCCATCCACGAGCACATCGGCTACGGCATGCCCGGCTCGGAGCTGGACACGAAGTGGTGGAAGACCCCCGAGCAGCGGTACGAGGAGACCGTCCCCAAGCTGCGCCGCTTCCACGAGCACGGCGGCGGCACCTTCGTCGACGCGACCGGGATCTGCAACGGCCGTGACGTCGACTACTACAAGTCGCTGTCCGCGAAGACCGGCGTGCACATCGTCGCCTGCACCGGCTTCGTCGGCGGCGACACCGCGCTGCCGCACTTCGCCCGGGCCGGAGTGGACTACCTGACCCGCCAGTTCGTCCACGAGATCACCGTCGGGATCGGTGCCACCGGCAGCCTCGCCGGTGTCATCAAGGTCGGCGTGAGCCGCGGCGGCCGAATGACGGACCTGGACAAGCGCATCTACCGGGCCGCGGCCCGCGCCTCGCTCACCACGGGAGTGCCGATCCTGACCCACCTCGCGATCGACGCCGAGAACGCGATCGCGATCTTCGCCGAGGAAGGCCTCCCGCTGGACCGTGTCCTGTTCGGGCACGTCGACGACGGCGTGAACGCCGACAAGACGCGCGACGTCTGGATCGCGGAGCAGGGCGGCCGCATCGGCTTCGACACCTTCGGTTACGAGACCGAGCTGCCGGACCCGCCGTTCTGGGCCCGCCCCCGCAAGGAGCGGCTGGACCACTTCCTCCGGTTCATCGGCGACGGCCGGCTCACGCAGGTCCTCGCCTCCGCCGACGCCAACTGCAGCGCGCTGGGCTGGCCGGGCGTGAAGGGCCACACCGTCAACTACATCTTCGAGGACCTCATCCCGGACCTCCGCGCCGCCGGTCTCGACGAGGCCGCGATCAAGACGATCTTCGTCGACAACCCGGCCGGCTTCCTCACCATCCAGAAGTAGAGAGAACCACCATGCAGCTCTCAGACCTGAAGAACTTGAAGATCGCCATCGTCGGAGCGGGGTACGGCGGCGCTGCGGCTGCCAAGGCTCTGAGCCTGCTCGGCGCGGACGTCGACGTCTACGAGCAGGCGAGCCAGATCGGGGAGGTCGGCGCCGGCATCGGCCTGCGTCCCTCCACCATGAACCGGTTCCGCGAGTGGGGGATCTTCGACGCGATCGCGAAGGTGAGTTCGCCCAGCGACTACTTCGAGATCCTCACCGCCACGGGTGAGCGGATGATGCAGGAGGCGTGGCCGGCCGCCGGCGAGCAGATCCACACCCACCTGATCCACCGCGGTGACTTCATCGACGCTCTCCTGGGCGTACTCCCCGAGGGCATGGTGCACCTCGGTCACAAGCTGGAGACCCTCCAGGACAAGGGCGACGGCGCCGTCCTCACCTTCGCCAACGGCACGACCGTCGAGGCCGACCTGGTCGTCGGTGGCGACGGCATCAAGTCGGTGGTGCGCCGTGAGCTGTTCAGCGACAAAGGGCCGGTGTTCTCCGGCGAGCACGCCTACCGCACGGTGATCTCCGTCGACGATGCCTACGGGATGGTCGTCGACGACAACCTGCGGATGTACATCGGCCGGGGCACGAAGATCTACCTGCTGCCGCTGCGCCACCGCAACCAGGTGTCGTTCGACGTCACCGCCCTGTGCCCGGACAGCACCTGGGCGCCGCAGGTCACCAAGGACGCCCTCCTCGCGACGGTGGAGGGCTTCGACGAGCGCCTCGTGAACATCACACGCGACCTCGACATGGCCACCGTCAACATCCGCGCGGTCTACGACATCGACCCGATCGACACGTGGCACACGGACTCCGTCGTCCTCGTGGGCGACGCGGCCCACTCGATGCTGCACCACCAGGGCCAGGGTGCGAACTCCGCCATCGAGGACGCCGGAGCCCTCGCCGACGCCCTGCGGCAGGCGGACTCGGTGAAGGAGGCGCTGGCTCTCTTCCAGGCCACCCGCAAGCCGGTCACCGACGAGCTGCAGCGCATTTCCCGCCAGGGGTGGACCGAGGAAGAGATACACGAGGTCTTCCCCGGTCAGAAGCCCGCATCCGCCGCCCCGCAGGAGTAACGCCATGCCACTGCATCCTGAGATCGCCAAGTTCGTCGCCGGTCTGCCGACCCCGCCCGAGGGCCCGCTCGACCCGGTCGCCATGCGCGCCGCGGACGAGGCGCATGTCGCCCCCGTCGAAGAGCGCCTGCCGCTCCACTCGGTCGAGGACGTGACCGCGCGGACGGCGTCGGGCGAGGTACCGGTGCGCATCTACACCCCGGTCGAGGCCGACAGCTACGGCGTGCTGGTCTACTTCCACGGCGGCGCGTTCTTCCTCGGCAGCCTGGAGACTCACGACCACGTCGCACGCTCGCTCGCGAAGGAGACGGGACTCAAGGTCGTCTCCGTCGGCTACCGCGTGGCGCCCGAGTCGGCCTTCCCGGCAGGTCTCGACGACTGCTACGCGGTCGTGCGCTGGGCCGCCGAGGAAGGCGAGAGCCTTGCCTGGGACGGAACGACCCTCGCCGTCGCAGGCGACAGCTCCGGCGGCACCTTCGTCGCCGCGGTCGCGGCCAAGGCGTACGACGACGGCTTCCACCGGATCACGCACCAGGTCCTCTACTACCCCTCGCTCGACCTGGACTTCGACGTCGACCGCTATGCCTCGCTGCGGGAGAACGCCGTGGGCTACGGCATGGAGACGGCGGGGCTGAAGCCCTTCAACGCCTTCTACATCGACAGCGGCGCCGACCCCGCGGACCCGCTCGTGTCGCCGGTCAGGCGGACGGACCTCACCGGCCTGCCGCCGGCCCTCGTCGTCACCGGGGAGTACGACCCGCTGCGTGACGAGGGCGAGCTGTACGGCCGGCTGCTGCGGGAGGCCGGTGTGGAAGCGACGGTCAGCCGGTACGAGGGCGCGGGCCACGGATTCGTCCAGCACTTCTCCTGGATCCCGGAGTACCACCGGGTCTTCGAGGAGACGCGCGACTTCCTGAACCGGCGCTGAACCCGTCGGCCCCGCGTACGAGTTCGGAAAGAGAGTCATGACGCACGCAGTCAACGTCCATCCCCTGGTCTCGCCGTGGGGTCGATTCGGCCTCTACAGCTTCTTCGTCGACGCACCCGAGCCGGCCGTCGTCGACACGGGGATCGCCTCCTCGCCCGCCGAGGGGATGATTCCCGCGCTCGAAGCGATCGGGCGCCGCATCGAGGACGTGCGCTGGATCCTGCTGACCCACGGTCACATCGACCACATCGGCGGGGCGCACGCCCTGTGGGAGCTCACCGGCCGCCGCGCACAGGTGGTGATCCACGAGGCCGACGCCCCGATGCTCCGCTCCCGTCGCGCCCATGTGGACGAATACCTCGCGGGACGCGGGCAGTACCTGGGCGACCCCGAGGGCGAGGCCAGGGTGACGGCCGCCACGAACGCCGTCATCTCCGGCGAGATGGAGCCCACCCTGCTCGTCAGGGGCGGCGAGACCATCTCCCTCGGCGGCGACGTCACCGTATCCGTGCACTCGATCCCGGGCCATACGCCCGGATCGGTGGCCTACGCCGTCGACGGCGGGCGCTCGGTGTTCGTCGGCGACGCCGTGCAGGTCAACGGGGCCGCCAACGGCTTCCCCGGCTACACGGACCCGGCCGCCTACCGCGCCGGCCTGGAGTACCTGCGCGACGAGGTCCGTCCTCAGCACCTGTACCTCGGGCACCCGTACCGCCGCGCCGACGGCACACCGTACGGAGTCGAGCTCGACGCCGCGCAGGCCCAGGAGGCCATCGCCCAGAGCCTCGCCGCCGAGGGCCGCGTCGGCGCGGCCGCCTGCGGCTGCCTGCGGGGCGGACTTCAGGAGACGGATTCTCCGTACTCCCCGTTCGCCCGCGCAGCCGAGGAACTCGGCTACACCGGCGACCCCGCGCTCGAGCCGTCGCCGTTCTTCACGTCGATGCACGGCTACCGCAAGCAGCACGACCAGACCTCGTAGTACAGGAGCTTCCCACTCATGACTGACTTCCAGACGATCCAGGCGGGCGGGCAGAAGATCGCCGTCCGCAAGGATCTCCGGGTGCCGATGCGCGACGGTGTGATGCTGGCGGCCGACACCTACAGCGGCGTCGACGACAAGCCGCGTCCGGCGCTCGTGGCGCTCAGCCCGTACGGCAAGGAGCTGCAGGCCCTCGCGCTCACCACACCGCCGCAGCGGCGCCCCAGCCCGATGTGGGACGGCTGCATCGAGGCCGGTGACATCGCGCGCGTCGTCCAGGAGGACTACGCCCACGTCATCGGCGACCTGCGCGGCTCCGGTGCCTCCGAGGGCGAGCACATCGGCAACTACAACGCCGGTGGGGTCCCGCTCGGCCAGGACGCGTACGACTTCATCGAGTGGGTCGCGGCCCAGCCGTGGTGCGACGGCAACGTCGGCATGATCGGCATCTCCTACTTCGGCTCGATGCAGGTGCTGGCGGCGGCCGAACGGCCGCCGAGCCTCAAGGCGATCTTCGTCAGCGGCGGTCACTTCGACTTCTACGAGACCACCTACCACGGCGGCGTCATGTGGTTCATGCCGCGCGCCGCCCGCGAGGGCCGCGGGGGCGACTCCGGATGGGCCTTCACCGACGGCGTCAAGTCCCGCATGCTGGAGACCTGTTCCCCAGAGGAGATCAAGGAGCGCGTGGCCGAGCGCCTCCAGGACCCGGACGTGGCCGCCTGGCCCAATCTGGTCCATGTGCTGAACTACCCGAAGAACCACGAGGCCTGGTTCGACATCGTGATGAACGAGGTCGACGGCGAGTGGTACGAGGAGCGCAACCCGATCACGCTCGCGCCCCGGATCGACATTCCGGTCTGGCTCCAGATCGACCAGGGCCGCGGCTGGACGATGGACGGCACCATCGAGCTCTACGACTCGCTGAAGGGACCGAAGAAGCTCGACATCGGCCCCTACCCGCCGATGCAGTCGCGCCCCTTCGTCGAGGAGCACGACAAGATGTTCCGCTGGTACGAGTACTGGCTCAAGGGCATCGACAACGGAATCATGGACGAGCCGGCCGTGAGCATCCATGTCGAGGGTTCGCGCGAGACCGTCACGGGCACGCAGTGGCCGCCGAAGGCCGTCGAGTACAGGCCGCTCTACCTGCGCCCGCGCCGCACGCTCTCCTTCGAGCCCGAGCTGATGGGCGCCGAGTACGCAGCCCCCGACGGCTTCTACCAGGCGCCGCTGACGGTGACCGACAAGGTGGAGATGCTCAGCTGGAGCACCGCCACGTTCACCGAGCCCACCGAGATGATCGGTCAGGGCGCGGCTCACATCTTCGCGGAGATCGACCAGCCGGACACGAACTTCATCCTGCGCATGTGGGACGAGGCCCCGAACGGCAAGCGTCAGCTCATCACGACGGCCTACCTCAAGGCATCGCACCGCGAGCTCGACGAGGAGCGCACCACCGAGGGCGATCCGTACCACCCGCACACCCGCGCGGTGCCCGTCGAGCCCGGGAGGATCGAGGAGTACGTGCTCCGCGTCTACCCCTTCGCGGCGACGTTCCTGCCGGGACACAAGCTGGTCGTCGAGCTCTCCAACGCCGAGCCGCTGGCCGACGAGCACAACGCCCTGCTGCCGCCGGACGCCTTCCACCTGCCGGTGGGCCGCCCCGTCACCCACAAGATCTACCGCGACGCCGCGCACCCCTCCCGGCTCGTGCTGCCGTTCACGACGGTCACGGCGGCGGACGTGACACGGCCGGGCTCCGCGGGCGACCACGAGGGGGACGGGCGCAGCGGCTCGTGATCCGG
>NZ_JBHWZS010000237.1:0-13366 GCF_042728155.1 Streptomyces sp. NPDC060209 | reverse complement strand
GCGCACCAGGCCGCGATGGCCGTGAAGCTCGCCAAACTCGCCGACGCCGGCACCCGGATCGTCTTCTGCGGCCGCCCCCCGCTGCCGGACACCGACGCGGTGGTCGCCGCGCTGGCCTTCGACAACCGGGGCGGCGCCCGACAGCTCACCGAGCATCTGATCGGCCTGGGGCACCGGCGGATCGGCTATGTCGCCGGTCCCCTGGAGCGCACCACGACCCGGCACCGACTGGAGGGCCACCGCGAGGCCATGAAGGTGGCGGGGCTGTACGGGGACGAGGAGAGCGTCACCGTGCACGGCCCGTACGACCGGCGCTCCGGCTACGACGCCACGCTCGAACTCCTGCGCCGCGAACCGGATGTGACGGCAGTCGTCGCCGCCAACGACACCGTGGCACTGGGTGCCTGCGCCGCGGTCCGGGACCGCGGTCTCCGCATTCCCGAGGACGTCTCGGTGGCCGGATTCGACGATCTCCCGTTCTCGGTGGACGCCGTACCCGCCCTGACGACAGTGCGACTGCCGCTGTTCGAGGCGGGGGCACGGGCCGGCCGGCTGGCGATGGGCAAGGAGACACCTCCGCCGGGAGGCATGGCGACCATCGCCGCCGAACTCATGGAACGGGGATCGACCGCGCCGCCGCGGCAGGGGTGAGGATTCTCCTCCGCGAACAGGGGTACGGGTCAGGACCGCACCGATGAAAGGACACACACCGTGAAGCTCGCTTTCTCGACCCTCGGGGTCCCCGGCATGCCCGTGGCGGACGTGGTGCGGCTCGCCGCCAAGAACGGCTACCAGGGGGTGGAGCTGCGCGCCCATCCCGAGGAGCCGGTCCACCCCGGCCTCAGCCCGCTCGAACGGGCCGCCGTCGCCGAGGAGTTCAAGCGTGGCGGGGTCGAGATCCTGACCGTCGCCGGGTATGTGAGGGTCGCCGCCGAGGGCGAGGACGAACCGGTGCTCGCCGCGCTCGCCGGGCTGGTGGAACTGGCGCGCGACCTGGGTGCGGCCTACGTCCGGGTGTTTCCCGGCGGCGGGGACCAGGATCCCGCCGAGGCCGACGCGATCGCCGCGCGGCGACTGGGGGCCGCCGCCCCGCACGCCGCCGACCTGGGTGTGCGGATCCTCCTGGAGACCCACGACTCGCACCGCGCCGGGGCCGACGTGGCCCGGGTGGTGGGAACCGTCGGGCACGGGCAGATCGGTGCGATCTGGGACGTCATGCACACCTGGCTGGCAGGTGAGGAACCTGCGGCCAGCCATGCGGTGCTGGCCCCGCACCTCGGATACGTACAGGTCAAGGACATCGCTTCCGCCGAGGACACCACACCGCTGCCCCTCGGTGCGGGGGTGCTGCCGCTGAAGGCCTGCCTGGACGTGCTGGACCAGGACGGCTGGGTCTGCTGGGAGTACGAGAAGCGCTGGTACGCCGGAGCCGCCGACCTGCCGGAGCTGCTGGCAGCGGGCCGGGAGCACGTCCTGCGTCTCGGCGCGCCGAAGCAGTAGGTCAGGCCCGGGCCTCCTGGGCTTCCCGGCCTTCCGGCAGTGGTGGGGGGACGGCGGGGCGGGGCCTGGCCAGGGAGGTATGGGCCACCCCGCCGACCAGCAGCGCGGCCGCGCACCACCGCAGAGGGCTGACCGACTCGCCGAGGAGGAGCGCGGCCGAGGACATCCCGAAGACGGGCACGAGCAGGGTGAACGGGGCCACGGACGAGGCCGGGTGGTGGCGGAGCAGGAAGCCCCAGGCCGCGAAGCCGAAGACCGTCGAGATCCAGGCGACGTAGAGGACGGTTCCGGCGCCGGTCCAGTCGAGCGCGGCCAGGGCCTCGGTGTCCCGGTCCCAGCCCTCGAAGAGCAGGGACAGGCCGAGCAGCGGCAGCACCGGGACGGTCGAGACCCACACCATGAAGTTGAGGGAGTCCGGCGGAGCCGCCCTGCGGGTGATCACGTTGGACACGCCCCAGCATGCCGCCGCCAGGATCACCAGGACGAAGGCGAGGACCGGCCCGCCCGCACCCTCGTCGACCGCGGCAACCCCGATGCCGGCGAGCGCGACGCCCATCCCCAGGACACGTGCCCTGCCGGGGCGTTCGGACAGGACCAGGGCCGCGAACAGCGCGGTGAAGACGGCCTGGACCTGGAGGACGAGGGAGGAGAGCCCGGCGGGCATCCCCTGGTCCATCCCGATGAAGAGCAGCCCGAATTTGGCCACCCCCAGGGCGAGGCCCACGCCGATGATCCACTTCCACGCCACCGTGGGCCTCCCGACGAAGAACACGGCGGGCAGCGCGGCGACGAGGAAGCGCAGGGCGGAGAAGAGCAGGGGCGGGAAGTGGGCGAGACCCAGCTCGACGACGACGAAGTTCACGCCCCAGACGGCGGCGACCAGCGCGGCCAGGGCGATGTGGAGGGGACGCATGCACCGAGCATCCGACGCCGGGACCATGTAGCACCAGCGCGGATTTCTTCATGGTTGGATTGAGTACTGCTTACGCTTCCCGCTCGCTCGGAGGTCCCGGTGCTCGACCTGTCCCGGCTGCGCGCCCTGCACGCCGTGTCCGTCCACGGCTCCGTCGCGGGTGCCGCCGCCGCACTCGGCTACACCGCCTCCGCGGTCTCCCAGCAGATCACCAAGCTGGAGCGGGAGACCCGTACGACGCTTCTGGAGCGACGCGGCCGCGGGGTGGCACTCACCGAGGACGCGCTTCATCTCGCCTCCACCGCCCAGCAGTTGCTGGCGATCGTGGAGCAGGCGGAGACGACTCTTGAGCAGCGCAGGGGGCAGCCGACGGGACGGCTGTCCATCGCCGCGTTCGCCTCCGCGGCGCGCGGGCTGCTGCCGGGGGTGCTGGCGGAACTGGGGCGGGAGTACCCGGCGCTGGACGCGCGGCTCACCGAGGTCGATCCGCACCTCTCGGTCGATCTGGTGGCGAAGGGCGTGATCGATCTCGCGGTCGCCCACGACTGGGACATCAGCCCGCTGCCCGCACCGGAGGGCGTCGCACAGGCGGTGCTCGGTGACGACCGGTGCGATCTGCTGGTGCCGGAGGGGCACCCGCTCGCCGGCAGGGAGGCGGTCCGACGGGAGGAACTGGCCAAGGAGCGGTGGGTGTGCCAGCCGCCCGGCACGGTGTGCCACGACTGGCTCGTACGGACGCTGCGGGCGGCGGGATGCGAGCCGGACATCCGGCACCGGGCCGAGGAGAACCACACCCAGCTCGCCCTGGTCGCGGCCGGGCTCGGCGTGGCGATGATCCCGCGGCTGGGCCGGGGACCGCTGCCGCCGGGCGTGGTCGCGGTGCGGCTGGACCCCGTGCCGGTGAGGCGGCTGTACGCGCTGTGGCGCACGGAGGCGGCGCGGCGGCCCGCGATCATCGCGGCGGTGTCGGTGCTGCGCGGGCACGGCGCGGGAGCGGGCCTTTCCTGACGACGGACGCGCACGACGGGCACGACGGGGCACGCTCCCCACGACGGGGACGAGGGCTCACGCACACCACTCGCCCTTCCGCGAGTCACGCCCGTTTCTCGGACCGCCCCCTTGACTGGTAGTTACTTTCCATATATCCGTACCTTCTTGGAAGTTTCTTTCAGCACCGGAAGGGGCTCACGTGCACTACCGCACCTCCAGACGCACCCTCCTCACCGCCACTGCGGCGACCGCCGCGGCCGCGGCGACCGGAGTCGCCGCTCTGCCCGGCACCGCGCAGGCAGCCGCGTCCGGTACCTCCACGGACAGCCGTCTCAAGCGGCTCATCGCCCGGATGAGCCTGGAGGAGAAGGTCGGCCAGCTCTTCGTGATGCGGGTGTACGGGCACTCCGCCACCGAGCCCGATCAGGCGGACATCGACGCCAACCTCGCCGAGATCGGGGTCCGCGACGCCGCCGAGCTGATCTCGACCTATCACGTCGGCGGCATCATCTACTTCGCCTGGGCGCACAACACCCGCGACCCGCACCAGATCGCCGACCTCTCCAACGGCATCCAGCGGGCCGGACTCGCCGGGCCCACTCCGCTGCCGCTCCTCGTCTCCACCGACCAGGAACACGGAATCGTGTGCCGCGTCGGCGAGCCCGCGACGCTGCTGCCGGGCGCGATGGCACTGGGCGCGGGCGGCTCACGCGCCGACGCCCGCACCGCCGGCCGGATCGCCGGGGCCGAACTGGCGGCGCTGGGCATCAACCAGAACTACGCGCCGGACGCGGACGTCAACGTCAACCCGGCCAATCCCGTGATCGGCGTACGCTCCTTCGGCTCCGACCCGGAGTCGGTCGCCGGAATGGTCACCGCGCAGGTGAAGGGGTATCAGAGCGCCGGGATCGCCTCCACCGCCAAGCACTTCCCGGGCCACGGGGACACCAGCACCGACAGCCACACCGGCCTTCCCGTCATCCACCACACCCGCGAGCAGTGGGCCGAGCTGGACGCCCCGCCGTTCCGTGCGGCCGTCGCCGCCGGCATCGACTCGATCATGACGGCGCACATCGTGGTGCCCGCCCTGGACCCGTCGGAGGACCCCGCCACCCTTTCCCGCCCGATCCTCACCGGCATCCTGCGCGAGGAGCTCGGTTACGACGGCGTGGTGGTCACCGACGCCCTGGGGATGGAGGGTGTCCGCACGAAGTACGGGGACGAGCGCGTCCCCGTCCTCGCACTGCTGGCGGGCGTCGACCAGCTGCTGAACCCGCCGGACCTGAAGGTCGCCCGGAACGCCGTCCTGAACGCCGTGAAGGGCGGCGAGATCAGCGAGGCCCGCATCGAGGAATCGATTCTCCGCATCCTGCGGCTGAAGACGAGGCTCGGGCTGTTCCACGACCCGTACGTCACCCACCGGGGTGTCGACCGCACCGTCGGCATCCCGTCGCATCTCGCCACCGCCGACCGGATCGCCGAGCGGACGACCACGCTGCTGGCCAACACCGGTTCGCTGCTGCCCCTCTCCCGCCGGTCCCACAAGAACCTCCTGGTGGTCGGCGCCGATCCGGCCTCCCCCTCCGGCACGACCGGCCCCCCGACCACCACGCTCGCCGGGGCCTTCGGGGAGCTGGGATACGCGGCGACCGCGCTGTCCACCGGCACGGCGCCCACCCAGGCGAAGATCGCCGAGGCCGTCGCGGCGGCGGAGGGCAAGGACGCGGTGATCGTCGGCACGTACAACGTCACGGCGACCAGCGCCCAGCGCACCCTGGTCAGCGCCCTCGCGGCCACCGGTGTCCCGGTGATCACACTCGCGATCCGGAATCCGTACGACATCGCCCAGCTGGCCGGAACGGGCTACGCCGCGAGCCTCGCCGCCTACTCCTGGACGGACGTCGAGCTGCGGGCCGCCGCTCGCGTGATCGCGGGGCGGGCCCGGCCGGAAGGCAGGCTCCCCGTCCCGGTGCAACGGGCGGACGCGCCCGCGCAGGCGCTGTACCCCGTCGGCTACGGGCTGTCGTACCGGGCCTACGCCACGCCCTCGCCGTAACCACCCCAATGAGCTAAAAACACCCCGTGCACCTGGCGTGTGCCCGCTCCGGCGGGTCACGCTGGGTGCACGCCCCTGTGGGCGCACCGGGGGGTCGACCATGGAAGAGCGCCGTGTCGCGGGGGTGTTGCGCGCCCTCCTGCCCGTCGTCACGGTGCTCGTCCTGAGCGCCTGCCGGCAGCCGGTGGACACCGCGCCGGGCACGCCCGCCGGAGGACCGCGGGACAGCACGGCACCCTCGGGCTACGGGGTGGAGTTCCTGGGACCCGCCGACTGCAGTTCGCGTGGAGAGGTGTTCCGCGAGGTGTCGTGCGGCAGCGAGAAGGCGGCGGCGCGGGTGCTGGCCCGGTACACCGGCGCACCGTCGGACGGACCGGCGTGTCCGCCCACGACCGACTTCGTCCTGCACATCTCCGGGGGCGGCCCCACTCCCCCGCAGGGCGCCCCGGACCCCTCGCGGAGCAGCCCCGCCGAGCCCCGCGGGTACGCGTGCATGCGCAACCTGGAGTCCCCGCACCCGGGTGATCCGGGGCAGGGCGGCGGTCCGCTGACGGTCGTCGGGGACTGTGTCTACAGCTTCCGCGAGGGCGAGGTCAGGGAGACCGCCTGCGACGGATCGGGCGAGCGCCCACCGGAGTTCGAGGTCGGCTCGGCGGTGGCGCGGCGCGCCCTGTGCCCCGGCACGACGGATCTGTATGTGCAGCTGGGCGGGGACACGCCGGTGGGCTGCGCCCACCGGGTGTGATCAACACCCGGCGAACGCAGCCCACTCGTTCACTGCGCGGTCCGTACTACGGCCGCAGCGTGCCCTGGTCCCGCCGGAGTTCGGCATCGCGCACGTCCAGGCGCGCGTCGAACTTGGCCAGGGGCTTCGCCTTCGCCGGATCGGCCTCCACGGCCGCGGGCGCGACCCCGGCCCAGCGCAGGATGGCCGCGGTGGCCGCGGCCTTCTCGTCGGCCACGAGGCCGGCGACCTTGGATCCGTGGTTGCCGCCCGGCACCGTGTAGACGTAGCTGTCCCGGGCGCCCTTTCCGAGGCGGAAGGGCTCGGCGCCCCAGGGGTCGTTCTCCCCGTAGACGTACAGCATGTGCCGGGCGTTGTTCTTCACCCAACTGTCCACGTCACGCATGGCCGACGGCTTGAACTTCATCGGGATGGAGCGCGGGACGAAGTTGCGCGGCGGCTGGTAGCCGTAGCGGCTCAGGTTCCCGAGCCAGGGCTGCTTGATGTCGGGCGAGCCGAGCTGCGTGCCGGCCTGGTAGTAGTACGGCGTGTAGGTCCCGAGGCCCTGGTCCGCGTAGGCGGAGAAGCCCGAGATGCCGTCGATGGAGTCCCAGATCTCCTCGTCGGTGGCGTTCGGGGCGTCGGCCGGGATGGAGTCGCAGTCGGCGAGCAGGCTGTACTGCCAGAACGCCCAGACGTAGTCCATGACGACGGCCTCGTACGCCTTGTCGAGCGTGCCGACGGTGTCGAAGGTCAGGCCGTTCGCGGCGGCGTACGCCTCGTACTTCTTCTCCAGCGGCTCGCGGCGGACGAGGGCCTCGCGCTGGACACCGCCCAGCCGGTCCCGGCACTCCTTGGTGCCGACGCGCGCGAAGAACCGGTCGTACGCCGAATCCTCGTCGTTCACCACGTCGTTGGGGGCGACATAGGCGACGACGCCGTCCATGTCCTTCGGGTAGAAGCGCTCGAAGTAGGTGGCGGTCATGCCGCCCTTGGAGCCGCCGGTGGTGAGCCAGTTCTCGGAGTAGATCTTCTTCAGTGCCTTGAAGACCCGGTGCTGGTCGCTGGCGGCCTGCCAGATGTCCAGCTTCGACCAGTCGGCCGGTGCCGGGCGGGACGGCGTGAAGAACCGGTATTCCAGGGACACCTGGTTGCCGTCGATGATCTGCGTCGGCTCGCTGCGGCTGGGGTTGGTCGAGACGTTGTAGCCGCTGGTGAAGAAGACCGTGGGCCGGGTCGTGTCCTTGTGCAGCAGGGTGATGCGCTGCTGGAAGGTGCCCTTGGACGGGTGCTTGTGGTCGACCGGCTGGGTGTAGTTGAGGACGAAGAAGCGGTAACCGGGATACGGCTTCTCCTCGATCAGGCTCATCCCCGGGATGGCCAGGATGCGGTCCTTGATGTCCTCGCTGCTGCTCTCGTTGCTGCTGGTGGAGCCGCTGCTCTGCTTCGCGGCCGGTTCCGCGGCGGTGGCCGCACCGGCCGAGGCCCCGGTCGCGCTTACTGTGCCTATGAGCACCGCGAGCGACAGAACGCCCCTGAGCGCCTTGCGCATGCACCCTCCCCTTGATTCACGACAGTCGCCGTGAACCTAGCGGGGGCAACACCTGTAACGCCAGACCCACTCGCACGTCAGCACAGGATCCATCCCGTGGAGCCGGAGGAGCCTCCGACGGAACCCGAGGCGCGGACGCAGCGGTTCAGCGCGTGCACGGTGACCGGGCCGGCCAGCTTGGTGAAGCTGCCGCTGTCGACGACCGCACGGCCACCGCGCGGCTGCAGCGACACCCGCATCGTCCGGCGTGCGCCCGGCTTCTTGGCGACGGTGACGGCGCACGCGTAGGCACGGCTCTTGTAGACGCGCAGCGAACCGGTGGAGAACGTCACCGTCTTGACCAGCCGCCCCGGACAGGCCGACGCGGCCTGCGCCGGGGCCGATCCGGTGGGGCCCAGCACCAGACCGAGGGCCCCGAGCAGCGGGAGGACGAGGAGCGCCGCCGCCATGCGCCTGCCCACCGTCGGCCCCGACCGCCCTCGCCGCCCCGAAGACCTCAGCGGTCTCTCCACACCGTCCACCTCATCCACCCCGCCCACCTCGTCGAACACATTGGCCTTCATCAGACACGCGTACGCATGGGTGTACGACGCGGGAAGAGGGCCGTCGGGTTCCGGAGCGGCGGGGACGAACGGCCGGGCGGCCGGCGGACGTCATACGCCTGCCGGGGTGTCCTCGCCTATGCCCTCTCCTATGAAGGTGCGCCACAGCCGCGCGTACGCGCCTTCCCTGGCCAGCAGCTCGTCATGCGTGCCGTCCTCTGCGACCCTGCCCCGGTCCATCACCACGACCCGGTCGGCACGGGCGGCCGTCGTCAGCCGGTGGGCGACCACCAGGGTGGTGCGCCGGCCCGCAAGCCGGTCGGTGGCCTGGTTGACCTGGGCCTCGCTGGCGAGGTCGAGGGAGGCGGTCGCCTCGTCGAGCAGCAGGATGTCGGGGTCGACCAGCTCGGCGCGGGCGAGCGCGATCAGCTGGCGCTGGCCGGCCGAGAGGTTGCGGCCCCGTTCGGCGACCTCGTGGAGGTAGCCGCTCTCCAGGGTGGCGATCATGTCGTGCGCGCCGACCGCCCTGGCCGCCGCCTCCACCTGGGCGTCGGTGGCCTCCGGGAGCCCGTATGCGATGGCGTCGCGGACCGTCCCCTCGAAGAGGTAGGACTCCTGCGGTACGACTCCGAGCCGGTGCCGGTACGCCGTCCTGTCGAGCCGGCGCAGATCCGTACCGTCCGCCGTGACCCGTCCGCTCGTCGGGTCGTAGAAGCGGGCGACGAGCTTGACCAGGGTGGATTTGCCCGCCCCCGTCTCGCCGACGAAGGCGACAGTCTGGCCCGCCGGGATCCGCAGATCGATGCCGGTGAGGGCCTCCTCCTCGCCGGCGTACGCGAAGGACACGTCCTCGAACGCGATCTCGCCGCGCAGCGACGCCACCTCCAGCGGCTCCTCGTGGTCGGCCGTGGAGGTCGGCTCCCGCAGGAGTTCCTGGATCCGGCCGAGGGAGACGCTGGCCTGCTGGTATCCGTCGAAGACCTGGGACAGCTGCTGCACGGGGGCGAAGAACAGGTCGATGTAGAGCAGGTAGGCGACCAGCGCGCCCGTGGTCAGCGTGCCGTTGTCGACACGGCCCGCGCCCACGATCAGCACCGCGGCCGCAGCGACCGAGGCCAGCAGCTGCACGAACGGGAAGTAGACGGAGATCAGCCACTGCCCGCGCACCCTGGCCTGGCGGTAGTGGTCGCTGCGCGCCGCGAACCGCTCGGCGCCGTCGCGCTCGCGCCGGAACGCCTGGACGATCCGCAGCCCGGAGACGGACTCCTGGAGGTCGGCGTTCACGACGCTGATGCGTTCACGGGCGAGCTCGTAGGCCTTGACGCTCTTACGGCGGAAGAAGAAGGTGCCGACGATCAGCACCGGCAGCGTCGCGAAGACGACCAGGGCCAGCTGGATGTCGAGGACGAGCAGCACGACCGTGATGCCGAAGAAGGTGACGACGGAGACGAAGGCGGTGACCAGGCCGGTCTGCAGGAAGGTGGACAGCGCGTCCACGTCCGTCGTCATCCTGGTCATGATCCGGCCGGTCAGCTCGCGCTCGTAGTAGTCGAGGCCGAGCCGCTGGAGCTGCGCGAAGATCTTGAGGCGCAGGGAGTAGAGGACACGTTCGCCGGTGCGGCCCGTCATCCGGGTCTCACCGATCTGGGCCAGCCACTGCACCAGGACGGCGAGCAGTCCGAGCCCGGCTGCCGCCCAGACCGCGCCGAGCGCCATCTTCGTGACGCCGTCGTCGATGCCGTGCCGGATCAGCACGGGCAGGAGCAATCCCATGCCCGCGTCGACGGCGACCAGCCCCAGGCTCACCAGCAGCGCGGCTCCGAAGCCGTGCAGCAGCCTGCGCAGGCCGTACGACTTCTCCGGGCGCACCGCGCTCGCCTCGTCGATGGCGGGGACGTCGGTGGCCGGCGGCAGCGCGTCGACCTGGGCCAGGAGCTCGGGGGTGGCGGGCATGCCTGCGGCCGCCGCGTCGCGCTGCTCCTCCTTGCGGATCCACAGCCCGGGGGTGACACCGCGCTCGGCGTCGAACTCGGCGTCCAGCTCGTCCTGGAGCGCGCGGTCGTCCTCGGGCGCCACGATCGCCGACGGCTGGTGTCCGGGAGAGGTGCCGCCCATCTCGTCCGGGTCGGTGAGCAGCCGGCGGTAGAGCGCCGAGCGGTGCTCCAGCTCCGCGTGCGTGCCGATGTCGGCGAGCCGCCCCTGGTCCAGGACGGCGATGCGGTCGGCGAGGCCGAGCGTGGAGCGGCGGTGCGCTATCAGCAGGGTCGTACGGCCCTCCATGACCTGCGCCAGGACCTCATGGATCTCGTGTTCGACGCGGGCGTCGACGGCGGAGGTGGCGTCGTCGAGGAGCAGCAGGCGGGGGTCGGTGAGGATGGCGCGGGCGAGCGCGACGCGCTGGCGCTGGCCGCCGGAGAGGGTGAGCCCGTGCTCCCCGACCTTGGTGTCGTACCCCGCGGGCAGCTCGGAGATGAAGCCGTGCGCCTGGGCGGCCCGCGCGGCCCGCTCGATCTGCTCCTGGGTGGCGCCCGGGTACCCGTACGCGATGTTGGCGCCGACGGACTCGGAGAAGAGGAAGCTGTCTTCCGGTACGAGCCCGATGGCGGCCCGCAGCGAGTCCTGGGTCAGCTCACGGACGTCGTGGCCGCCGACCAGGACGGCACCGTGCGACACGTCGTAGAAGCGGGGCAGCAGGAGCGAGACGGTGGACTTGCCGCTGCCGGAGGCACCGACGACGGCGACCGTCTCGCCCGGCTCGATGGTGAGGGAGAACCCGTCCAGGACGGGGCGGTCGTCGTCGTAGCCGAAACGGACGTCGTCGAACTCGACGCGCGCGGGGGCGTCGGCCGGGAGCGTCCTCGTGCCGTCCGCCATGGACGGCTCGGTGTCGATCAGCTCCAGGACACGCTCCACACCGGCCCTGGCCTGCTGGCCGACGGTGAGCACCATGGCGAGCATCCGGACCGGGCCCACGAGCTGGGCGAGGTAGGTGGAGAAGGCGACGAACGTGCCGAGCGTGATCTCGCCCCGGGTGGCGAGCCAGCCGCCGAGGGCAAGCATCGCGACCTGGCCGAGCGCGGGGACTGCCTGGAGCGCCGGGGTGTAGCGGGAGTTCAGCCGGATGGTGCGCAGCCGGCCGGCGAAGAGCCTGCGGCTGACCTCGCGGAGCTTGCCGGTCTCCTGCTCCTCCTGGCCGAACCCCTTGACGACCCGGACCCCCGAGACGGCCCCGTCGACCACTCCGGCGACCGCGGCGGCCTGGCTCTGGGCGTACCAGGTGGCAGGGAAGAGGCGGGCCTTGGAGCGGCGGGCGATGAACCACAGGGCGGGGGCGACGGCGAGGGCGATGAGGGTCAGGGGCAGCGAGAGCCACGCCATGATCACCAGGGAGATGACGAAGAGCAGGATGTTCCCGATGGTCATCGGGAGCATGAAGAGAAGCCCCTGGATCAGCTGAAGGTCACTGGTGGCCCGCCCCACGACCTGCCCGGTGGAGAGCTCGTCCTGCCGCTTCCCGTCGAGCCGGGTGAGGGTGCCGTACATCTCGGTCCGCAGGTCGTGCTGGACGTCCAGGGCGAGCCGTCCGCCGTAGTAGCGGCGGACGAAGGTGGCGATGTAGACGAGGACGGCCGCCCCGATGAGCAGGCCGGTCCACAGGCCGAGGGAGCGCGTGTGGCTGCCGACGACGTCGTCGATGATCACCTTGGTGATCAGCGGGACGAGGGCCATCACGCCCATGCCGGCGAGCGACGACCCGAGTGCCAGCACGACGTTGCGCCGGTAGCGCCACGCGTACGCGGTCAGCCTCCGGCCCCACCCCTGCGCCTCCGCGCCCTGTTTCTCCGCGCCCGCCACCCGTGCCTCCTGATTTCGCCCCGTTGCCCCGCCTGACCTACCGCATCTCCCCAACGCGGCCAGTAGCGGATTTCATCCTTCCGCAACAATTCTCGGCCCATGGGCGGAGACGGGGGGCGGGTGGTCCTAGGACCACCCGGCCGGCCAACAGCGGTGGCCGGGATCAGCCGTGCGCGAGGCGGGCGGGCCCGATGTCCTTGTGGACGGCCCTGGAGACGGCCTGGATGGTGTCGATGCCGTCCTCCATCGTCTTGTTGTCCTGAGTGAGCACGGTGATCACGTAGTCGTGGCCCTTGCCGCTGAACGCGCCGACGCTGTGCACCCGCCAGCCGTGGGTGGACCGTTCCAGCCAGCCGTTCTTGAGCTGGACCGTCGCGTCGCCCGGGGCTCCGGCCGGAACGCCCCAGCGCTGTTCCGGCACGACCTTGCGCATCCGCTCCAGGACGAAGGCCCGCGAGCTGTCGTCGAGGACCTTGTTCCCGGCCGTCACCAGGGTCAGCAGACGCTGTTCGTCGTGTGCGGTGATCTGCGTGAGCCCCCATGCGCCCTTGGCGTCCAGTGCCGTACGGGTCATACCCGCCGCCTTGAGGAATCCCTTGACCTTCGCGGGGCCGAGCTTGTCCCACAGCTCACTGGTCGCGTCGTTGTCCGACTTGGTGATCATGGCTGTGGAGAGCTCGCGCTCGTGCGGGGTGAGCGGCCGGTTCGCCTTCTGCGCGTCCCAGAGCAGTGCGGCGAGGACCGTGACCTTGACCACGCTCGCCGAGTCCACCTGCTGGGTGGGCCGCAGTGTGCAGCTCGTATGCGTCCGGTGATCCTGCACCGCCAGGGCGGTGGTGGACCTGTGCCCCTTGAGGGCTGCGGTGATGTCCTTGGACAGCTCGGCGGCGAGCCCCGCCCGGTCCGAGGCGCAGGAGACGGCAGGGGCCGGGGCTGCGGTGGCAGGCGACGCCGCCATGGCCGCCGGGGCGAGAACGCCGCCGATCAGGGCGGTCCGGAACGCGGCGCGGGAGTACCGGGACATTCGCTGGTGAGTCATGCCGTCCTCCGCACCGTCTCGCTGGTCGCCCCGACGGAGCACCCGGACATGATGCATGGACGCGGACAAACCGACCTATGGCCTGGGACACAGCCAGGTGGGCCACCTGGCTGTCGGCCCCGCGGCGCCGGGCCTCCGGGCCGGGCGCAGTGACCGATGCCACGCCGTTCCCCTCGCCGGGTCCGGGCCGGAAGC
>NZ_JBHWZS010000236.1:0-13404 GCF_042728155.1 Streptomyces sp. NPDC060209 | reverse complement strand
GTCTGGGCGAGTCGGCTCATGGCTACTTCTCCTGCGACTTGAGAGAGGGGCGGCCGGGCTCCCGGGTGCCCGAAGGGTCCGGCGGACGGCGTCGCGGAGCCAGTGGTGGCCTCCGTCGGCTGCGTGCCGCGGGTGCCATGCCATGCCGATGGTCAGTGGCGGCAGGGGCAGGGGGATGTCGAGCAGGCACAGGCCGAGCGTGGTGGCGGCGTCGCTGAGGGGGGAGGGAGCGCCGCCCGGGGCTGCGGTGGGGACGAGGCAGACCACGTCGCTGCGGGCCGCGAGGGTCATCGCGGCCATGTGGCCGGGGAGGACGACAACGACCCGGCGGTGGAGGTTCCGCTCGGCCAGGGCGGTGTCCAGGGGGCCGGTGAACCGGCCGCGGCGGCTGACCACGACGTGTTCGGCGGCGGCGAGCCGTTCCGGGGTCAGGTTCCCCTCCGTGAGGGGGTGGCCGGGCCGGACGGCCGCCGCCATCCGGACGGTGGCCAGTTCCTCGACCTGGGTCTCGGGGTCGACGTGATCGATGGATCCGATCTCCAGGTCGATCCGCCCGTCGCGGAGGGCCGGCCCGGCTTCCAGGTCCTCCGCCCGGAACCGCAGCGAAACCCCTGGCGCCTCCTGCCGGGCCAGCCGCAGGAGCCCGGGAGCGAGCGCCGCGCCGACCAGGTCGGCGGCCTGGAGGGTGAACGTGCCGCGCAGGGCCGCGGGGTCGACGCCGGCGCCGGGCGTGAGCAGCGTTCCGAGGCGGTGCACCACGGCTGCGGCCTCATCGCGCAGGGCCTGGGCGCGGGGAGTGGGGACCATGATCTGGCCGGCCCGGACCAGAAGAGGGTCCTGGAGGACCCGCCGGAGGCGGGCGAGCGTGCGGCTCATGGCGGCGGGGGACGTGTGCAGGCGGGCGGCGGCGCGGGTGACGCTCTGCTCGGCCAGCAGGGCGTCCAACGCGACGGCGAGATTGGCGTCGATGACAGGCTCTGGAGTGCTGCTCATGGGCATGATTCCATTTCAGGCAATGATCCCGTGCTGAAGTTCCCATTGTGGCAACACCAGGGGTCTCCGCAGGATGAGGGACGTACCGATCCGGCACGACCCATGAGGTTCCAATGATCGTCATCACTGCTCCCACCGGGAACATCGGCCGCCACCTGCTGCCCCTGCTCCTGGAGTCCGCCCCCGCCCACGACGAGGCGCTGCGCGTGATCGTGCGCGACCCCGCCCGGCTCCCCGCCACGGTGCGCGAACGCGTCGAGGTGATCACCGGTTCGCACGGCGACGCCGACGTGGTCGACCGGGCCTTCGAGGGTGCGGACGCCGTGTTCTGGCTCGTCCCCCCGGACTCCTCCCTGACCCCGGAGGACGCCTACTGCGGCTTCACCCGCCCCGCCGCGAAGGCCCTCGCCGCCCACGGCGTCGGCCATGTCGTCGGCGTCTCCGCGCTCGGCCGCGGAACCCCGGTCGCCGACCGCGCGGGACTCGTCACCGCGACCCTCGCCATGGACGACCTCATCACCGGCACGGGCGTCGCGTACCGGGCCCTGGCCAACCCGTCCTTCTTCGAGAACATCCTGGAGGAGGCCGACTCGATCCGTGAGAAGGGCGTCTTCACCGACACCGTCGCCGCCGACCGCAGGTCCCCCCTCGTCGCCGTCGCCGACATCGCGGCCGCCGCCGCCGGCCTGCTGCTGGAGCGGTCGTGGAGCGGCAGCGACAGCGTCCCGGTCCTCGGGCCGCAGGACCTGTCCCCCGACGACCTGGCCCGCATCATGACCGAGCAGCTCGGCCGCCCGGTCCGCTACGAGCGCCAACCGCTCGAAGAGCTGTACGCCGGCCTTGTCGGCTACGGCCTCGACGAGGCGTTCGCCCAGGGCGTCGTCGACATGAAGCGGGCCAAGGACGAGGGTCTCGACGCAGGCATCGCCCGCACTCCGGGCACCGCCTCTCCCACCACCTTCGAACAGTGGTGCGCACAGACCCTCAAGCCCGCCGTCCTCTCCCGATGACGGACCGCCAAAGACGCATCACCCCGTCACGGGGACACAAGCCGCCCACCCCACCAAAACCATCCGCCACTCCGGAGGCGACCGCCATGACCAATGACATGACCACTGACATGACCACTGACATGACCACTGAGAAGACCGCACCGCCGGTCACCGCGTTCATGCTCATCAAGACGATGCCCGAGTGGCTCGCCATGACCCCCCAGGAGCGGGTGAACGCCTTCGCCACCCAGGTCGTCCCCGCGATCAAGGCCAGGACCACCGGCGTCCGGTCACGCTTCTACGACACGGAGTTCTACTCCACCCGCGTCACCGACGTCTGGGTCTGGGAGGCCGACGACCACGAGGCCTACCAGCTCCTCATCGACGCGCTGCGCGAAACCCCGTTCTGGGACCGCTACTTCGAGATCGTCGACCTTCTCGTCGGCACCGAGAACGGATACGCCCGTACCTACGGCTTCGATCCCCTCGCCACCATCACGACCTGACACACCGACCCGCGATGCCGCGGTCCTCCGGCCCCGAGGGCGGCGGAGGACCGCGGCGCGAGGCGGATCAGCGGCGCAGGCCGGGGTGGTCGGCGACGACCGTGCAGGATCCCGGGGCGATCTCGGTGAATCCGGCGTCCCGCACCACCGGCAGCCCGCTCGCGGTGAGTTCGCGCCAGCGGCCGGGGTCCGGGGTGGCGACGGAGAGCGGGAACCCGGCCTCGCGCCACGCCTTGCGCTCCGTGTCCGAGAGCTCCCACCAGGCGAGCTGCGCGCCGTGCCCGGCCTGCGCCATCGCCTTGCCCGCCGACATGCCGACGTCCGGATTCATCCAGAGCACGGGGCCCGCCGGATCGGGCGCGGCCGGGGCCTCGGGGTCGTCCAGGTCCGTGCCCGACACCTGGAGCTTGGACAGCTCCTTGGGCCAGCCGTCCAGGGGCACCGGCGGGAACACCCGGACCTCGGCGTGCTCGCCCGTGACCGTGATCCCGGGCAGCGTGGACGCCTTGCGCCACTCCGCGCCGCGTGCCCGCCGCACCACCTTGCGGATCCGGGCGTCCTGCCAGTCGCGCACGGCCCGTGCCCACTCGCCCTCGCCCTCGCTGCCGACCTCGTCCTCGCCGAGCGAGCGGACGTCGGAGAGGATCGTGAGCACCGCGCGGGCGGCGGTCACCAGGGCGTCGTTGCGTGCCGGGGGATCGGTCTTCTCGAGGTGCACCACCAGCGGCAGAACGAACTGCGGGGCGTCGTCGCGGGCCGTCGGCTCCGTACGGAACGGACTGTCGGCGGAGGCCTCCGGTGCTGCGGGAAGGGGCTCAGGAATGCTGTCGCTGCTCACGCCCCCAGTCTGCCAGGCCGCTCCGACAACCCGTTCTTGGCGGAACTGAAGGCTCCGGGTGAGGATGCACGGCATGAAGAGCGACCTCTTTTCCAGCGAGCACATGGCGCAGCCGGCCACCGCCCCCGGCATGACCCTGCAGAACGCCAAATCCATCAAGTACGCCGTCAACGGCGAGATGCACGCGCGCCAGGGCTCGATGATCGCCTTCCGGGGCAATCTCCAGTTCGAACGCAAGGGCCAGGGCATCGGCGGCATGCTCAAGCGCGCGGTGACCGGCGAGGGTCTGGCCCTGATGGCGGTCACAGGTCAGGGTGAGGCGTGGTTCGCCCACGAGGCGGCCAACTGCTTCATCGTGGAGATGGAGCAGGGCGACGTCCTGACCATCAACGGCCGCAACGTCCTCTGTTTCGACGCGAGCCTGTCCTACGAGATAAAGACCGTGAAGGGCGCCGGGATGACCGGTGGCGGCCTCTTCAACAGCGTCTTCAGCGGATTCGGCAAGCTCGGCCTGATCTGCGACGGCCAACCCATAGTGATCCCCGTCACCGCGCAGCAGCCGGTGTACGTCGACACGGACGCGGTCGTCGGCTGGAGCGCGCAGCTCTCCACCTCGCTGCACCGCTCGCAGAGCTTCGGCTCGATGGTGCGCGGCGGGTCCGGCGAGGCGGTCCAGCTGATGCTCCAGGGCGAGGGGTTCGTGATCGTACGTCCCAGCGAGCTCAAGCCGGAGAAGGCGTCGTCCAGTTGATCCTGCGAGGTGTGGGCCGGCGGTACGGCCTACGCGGCCCGTGGGTGCTGCGCGGGCTCGATCTCGACCTGCCCGCGCACACCCTGGTCCGGATCGAGGGTGCCAACGGCGTGGGCAAGTCGACCCTGCTGCGGCTGCTCGCCGGCATCGAGGCGCCGACCGAGGGGCGCGTCACGGGCCGGCCGCGCACGGCGTACGTCCCCGAGCGCTTCCCCGCGGCGCTGCCCTTCACCGCCGCCGGTTACCTCGTCCACATGGGCCGCGTCCATGGACTCCCGACCGCCGGGGCCGCCGCACGGGCCCAGGAGTGGCTGACGAGGTTCGGGGCTGACAGGCACGCCCGGACACCCCTCGCGGAGCTCTCCAAGGGCACCAGCCAGAAGGTCGCCGTCGCCCAGGCGCTCCTCGCCGAGCCGGACCTCCTCGTCCTGGACGAGGCATGGACCGGACTGGACACCGCGGCCCGCGACGAGCTGGACCGGGCCGTCGCCGAGCGGGTCGCCGACGGTGCCACGGTGGTGTTCGTCGACCACGACCCGAGGCGGCTCGCCGGGGCGGCCGACGTCACCTACCGGCTGCACGACCGGACCCTCACCGAGGCGACGGATCCATCCGCCGATCCCGGCCCGCGCGTCCGGATCGAGGCGACAGGCGTGGCGTCCGCCGCCCTCCCGCCAGGGCTGCCGGGCGCGCCGGCGGTGGAGCGGGACACCGGGAACCCGGCCGCGATCCGGCTCACGACCACCGCGGCGTACTCGGATCCCCTGCTCAGCGCCCTGATCACGGCCCGTCCGCCGTGGCACATCACCGGGCTCTCACGGCTTCCGGCGCCGGTCCCGGCCACCGCACCCGGCACCCCGGACGGGACGGCCGTGGACCTGTTGCCCGGCCCGGCCCCCGACCCCGGACCGGGAGGTACCGCCCCAGCGCCGGACACGGTGCCCCGTCCGGCCCGCACGACCGGTCGGCCGCTCCGTGGCACGACAGCCCTGATGCGCTATCAGACCGCGCTGCTGGCACGCTCGCAGCGCTGGCTCGCGCCCCTCCTCCTGTACGTGGCCGTCCTGGGCATCGGCATCCGGGCGGGCCAGCCCCTGCTCGACTCGCTCGGTTACGCCGCCGCGGTGCTGCTCCCCACAGCCGCCTGGCTCGTGCGGCTCTGCGTCACCCAGGAGCCGCACGCCGCCCGGAACGTCGCCGCCTCCGCCGTCGGACCGTCGAGCGCCCACCGCGCCTCGCTGCTCGCGGGCCTTGGCTGCGCACTCGCCCTGGGCTGCGCGGGGGCCGGGGCCGTGCTGCTGATCAGCGAACCGGTCAACACGGACCACACCGTCGCCGTACCGCTCCTGCCCGCGGCGCTCGCCGGACTGCTCGCGGCGGTGTGCTGTGCCCTGCTGGGAGCGGCGGTCGGGGCGCTCTGCGCCCGGCCGGTCCTGCACCGCCACGGCTGGTCGCTCGCCGCGACCGTGCTCGGCGCGCTGCTCGTCCTCGTGACCGACGGCTCACCCGCGAAGGCCGCGGTGACGGGCCTGGTCTCCGGCTCGCTGACGGGCACGGTGCGGGTGCCGTTCCTGCCCCTGGCCGGAGCCGTCGTCGTCGCCGTCGCGGCGGGAGCCCTCACGTCCCGGATCGCCGCTCTGCGCGAGTGAGTACGCTCGTGGGCATGGACGATGCGTACTGCGAGACGCCCGCGCCGGCCCCCGCACCCGAGGACGCGGGTCCGCCGTACGCCGAGTGCGTGCTGTGCCGGAAGCCGACCGAATACCCGGAGTCGACGAAGGGCAGCACGCTCTGCCCGGTCTGCGCCTGGCAGGAGGCGGGACGCACCGCCTGTTCCGGCTGACGCGCGGGCGGGGTGTGTTCAGTCGCGCATCAGCTCGGAGACCTTGACGAACCGGTAGCCGCGCCCGCGCAGCTCCGGGACGATCCGGCGCAGGGCCTCGTCGGTGACGGGCGCCGCGCTGCGGGTGCAGTGCATGACGACCAGCGACCCCGGTTCCACCCCCGCCAGCACCTGCTCGGCCACCGCGTCCGCGTCCGTGGCGAAGGCGTCACCGCTGACCACGTCCCACTGGACCGCTGTCACCCCGGTCGGGGCCAGGGCCTTCAGCGACGCGTCGTCGTAGCAGCCGCCGGGGAAGCGGAAGTACGGCACGACATGGCGCGCACCCGTCTCCCGGATCGCGGTGAAGGCCCGTTCCACATCGCCCCGCATGTCTTCCTTCTCGACGGTCGGCAGCCCGTAGCAGGGGGAGGAGAAGGCGTAGTGGCTGAACGAGTGGTTGGCGATCTCGAACAGGGGATCGGTGCCGATCGAGCGGGCCTGGGCCGGATACTCCTGCGCCCACCTGCCGGTCATGAAGACCGTCGACGGGACCTTCAGCCGGCGGAGCGACGCGATCAGGGCGGGGTTGTCGAAGCGCTCGCCGGCAGCGGCACGCGGTCCTTGATCCGCCGTCATGTCCGCGTCGAAGGTGAGCGCCACGACCTTGTCGGCAGCGGCTGCCCCGTTCCGCGCGGCGGAGCCGTCGGCTCGTCGTTCGAAGACCGGCGTGAGACCGCCGGGGCCCGGAGCCTGTACGGGCGGACCGCTCTCCGGCGCCCGCGGGGACGTCGGCGTCGCCGAGGGTTCCTCGGAGGGCGTCGGACGTGCGGCGGTCCTGGCGCGGGTGGCCTCGGGGCTTCCGCAACCGGCGAGCACTCCACCCAGAACAGTCAGCACGATCATCGTACGAACAGATTTGATCACCGAGGGACGCTAGCTGATGGTTGATCGGATCATCCCTCGGCGCTCCGGCCGCCCGGTTGCCGGACGGCCGGATCACCCGTCTGCTCGTCCTGCGGTCAGCGCCAGGGGCCGGTCACCGCGAACGTCGTTCCCGGTGTGTAGCAGTTCACGAACATCGTCCCGCCGTCCGGCGAGAACGTGACGCCCGCGAACTCGCCCCACTCGGGTTCCTCGGCCGTCCCGATGTTCTGCCGCCCGCGTGCCATCGCGTAGACCTCGCCGCGCCGCGTCACGCCGAGCACGTGCTGAGCGCCGCCCCCGTCCTCGCAGACCATCAGCCCGCCCCCGGCGGCGAGGCAGATGTTGTCCGGGGACTCGCCCGGCAGCTGGATGTCGGTGTCCGGGCCGAAGACGATGACCAGGGTGAGCCGACGCCGCTTCGGTTCGTACCGCCACACCTGGCCGAAGTGGTCGGCGGCCGACCCCTCCGAGCTGTGCGCGAAGCTGGAGACGAAGTACACCGACGAACCGCCCCAGTAGCAGCCCTCCAGTTTCTGGGCGTGCGTGATGCCCTTCGGCCCGAAGTCCTGCAGCCGGATCGGCGTCTGTGCGGCCTGCGGGTCCGGTACGGGTACCCACTCGATCCGGTCGAAGGTCGCACCCGTCTCCTGGATCAGGGAGAGATCGGGTACCCCGGGTACCCGCATCGCCTCGAGCGCGCCGCCGGCCCGCAGGGAGCCCGTCCCGCCGAGCGGCTTCTCGGGGAGGAAGCGGTAGAAGAGCCCGAACGGCTTCTCGAACGCGTCCTCCGTCTCGTACACGATGCCGTTCCGCGGGTCGACCGCGATGGCCTCGTGCTGGAAGCGGCCCATCGCGGTCAGGGGAACCGCCCCGGTGCGGCGCGGATCGGCGCCGTCCACCTCGAAGATGAAGCCGTGGTCCTTCGTGTAGCCGTTGGTGCCGGCCTTGTCCTCGGTCTCCTCGCAGGTGAGCCAGGTGTTCCACGGGGTGGGGCCCCCCGCGCAGTTGACTGCCGTACCGGCGATGGCGACACGCTCGCCGCGTACGTTGCCGCGGCCGTCGAGTTCGAGCGACGTACAGCCGCCCTTGCCCATCGGGTCGTAGGTGAGGCCCTCGACCGTGGGGACACCGATCTTGCCGGTGACGCGGTTCTCGTGGTTGCGCACGAGATGGACCCGGCCGTTCCGGCCCGTGAAGGCGGCCATGCCGTCGTGGTTGCTCGGGACCTGGCCCTCGCCCGAGCGGAGCGGGTCGCCCTCCCGGGAGAGCACCCGGTAGCGGAAACCTTTCGGCAGATCGAGCAGGCCGTCGGGGTCCGGCACGAGAGGACCGTAGCCGCTGTGGCCCCGGGCGTCGGCGGTGCCGGAGAAGAGTTCGGTGAAGGCCCCGGTGAAAGCGACCGAGGCGGCGGTCGCGGCGCTGCCGGCCAGGACCTGTCGTCGTGTTGCGAGTCGTCGAGGTGCGGATGACATGAGGCAACTCCCTGTTGGCGGACAGGTGAAGTGACCCGCATGTGTGTACCACGCGTCGGTGGCGCACGGGAACCATGCGGGTCACGGTGCCCCATGTGTCCCCGGGGCTGACGACGCCCCAGGGACCGGTGGGATCAGGCCAGCGACGCGGTGAGCGTGATGGTGGTGCCCGTGAGCGCCTGGCTGACCGGGCAGTTCGCCTTGGCGTCCTCGGCGGCCTTCACGAAGCCCGCCTCGTCCAGACCCGGAACCTCGCCCTCCACCGTGAGGTGGATGCCGGTGATGCCGGTGCCGGGCTGGAAGGTGACCTCGGCCTGGGTGTTCAGCCGGGTCGGCGGGGTGCCCGCCGTGGCCAGGCCGTTGGACAGAGCCATCGAGAAGCAGCTGGAGTGCGCCGCCGCGATGAGCTCCTCGGGGCTGGTCTTGCCGTTCGCCTTCTCCGCGCGGGACGGCCAGGAGACGGGGTACTCCCCGATCCCGGAGGAGTCGAGGGTGACAACGCCCTTGCCCTCGAGCAGGTTGCCTTCCCAGACCGTGTGCGCCTGACGCGTGGTAGCCATGCTGGATCCCTTCAAAAGGTGTGCGCGGTCATACGGACGTACGCGGCACCTTCCGGCACCCGTACGCCCTTCGCCCCCGAACCTACTGCGCCACCAGTCCCTTTGCGTCACGCGCCAGTGCCGTCAGCCGCGAGATGGCCCGGAAGTACTTCTTCCGGTACCCGCCGTTCAGCATCTCGTCGCTGAACAGCCGGTCGAAGGGAAGACCGGAGGCGAGCACCGGGATCTCACGGTCGTACAGCCGGTCCGCGAGCACCACCAGGCGCAGTGCCGTCGACTGGTCGGGCACCGGCTGCACATCGGTGAGGCAGACCGCCGTGATCCCGTCCGTCAGCGCGCCGTACCGGCTCGGATGGACCCGGGCGAGATGGTCGAGCAGGGCCGGGAAATCGTCCAGGGACGCACCGGCGGTCGCGTACGCGGCCCTGGTGACCTGATCGTCGGAGTACGGCGGCGGCGCCTCGGGCAGTCCTCGGTGGCGGTAGTCCTCGCCGTCGATCCGCAGCGGCCGGAAGTGCGAGGACAGGCCCTGGATCTCGCGGAGGAAGTCCACGGCCGCGAAGCGGCCCTCTCCGAGCTTGCCGGGCAGCGTGTTCGACGTGGCGGCCAGCGCGACGCCCGCCTCGACGAGCCTGCTGAGCAGGGACGACACCAGGACGGTGTCGCCCGGGTCGTCCAGCTCGAATTCGTCGATGCAGAGCAGTCGGTGCCCGCCGAGGGTCTGCACGGTCTGCTGGAAGCCCAGCGCCCCGACCAGGTTCGTCAGCTCGACGAAGGTGCCGAAGGCCTTGAGCGAGGGCGCGGCCGGGGTCGCGTGCCAGAGAGAGGCCAGCAGGTGCGTCTTGCCGACGCCGTACCCGCCGTCGAGATAGACACCGCGGGGTCCGGCGGGCGCGGCGGGCTTCTTGCCGAACCACCTGCGCTTGGCCGATCCCGTGGCGTGTGCCCCGCCGAGCCCGGCCGCGAAGGAGCTGAGGACGCGGACCGCCTCGGTCTGGCTCGGCTGGTTCGGGTCGGGCACGTACGTATCGAAGCGCACCGAGTCGAAGCGCGGCGGCGGCACCATCTCCGCGACCAGCCGGTCGGCGGGGACGCGCGGTTCGAGGGCGCACAGGGACTGCGGGGCCGTTTCGGCTATGGGGCTCTGCCCCGGCACGGCTGTGGAGGACGACACAACTCTCCACCTTAAGGCCTCTCCCGGAAGGCCTTCGGCGCCATGCCAGACTGCGGAGCATGCGACGCCTGCTCCCCGTGACGGACCCGACCACCCCAGCCGATGCCGCCGCCGACCGCGAGTGGACACTCGATGAGCTGGCCGACGCCTACGCATATCCCGGCGACGGGCGTCCCCGGCTCCGCGCCAACATGGTCTCCACCCTGGACGGCGCCGCCCAGCACGACGGCCGCTCCCAGGGCATCTCGTGCCCCACCGACATGCGGATCTTCGGCACGCTGCGCGGCCTGGCCGACGCGGTCGTCGTCGGCGCCGAGACCGTGCGCCTGGAGGGTTACCGGCCCGCGCGGGCGCGTGACGCCTTCGCCGCCCGGCGCGAGGCGGCGGGGCAGGGGCCCGCCGCGGCCATCGCGGTCGTCAGCGCGAGCCTGGACCTGGACTTCTCGCTCCCGCTCTTCGTCTCGCCGCTGGTCCCGACCTTCGTGATCACCGGAGCGGCGGCGCCGTCGGACCGGGTCCACGCGGCCCGGGAGGCGGGGGCCGAGGTGCTGTTCGCCGGGGACGGCGCCGCTGTCGAGCCGGCCCGTGCGGTGGCGGAACTGGCCGCGCGCGGCCACACCCGGCTCCTCACCGAGGGCGGGCCGCGTCTGCTCGGTCAGTTCGTGGCGGCCGGGGTGCTGGACGAGCTCTGCCTGACCCTGTCCCCGCTGCTCACCGCCGGGGACGCGCAGCGCATCGCGGGCGGGCCCGCCATCCCTGTGCCGGAACGTTTCTCCCTCGTCTCGCTCCTGGAGGAGGCAGGATTCCTCTTCACTCGGTACGGGAAGATCTGACATATAGCGGAATTACCCGTTCCGGTTAGCTCCGGGTGGGCACACTTAGTCCTGCTACCCCCGTGCAATTGCGGGGAAGGATGGTTTCAGCAACAGCGGCCGTCCCCGCGGCCGACGAGATGAAGCGGAAGGGCGCCTGTCGTGTTCACAAGCGTTTTGATGATCGAGAAGCCCCTCACCCCCGAGGACGTGGAATTCGTCACCACCCTCCACGGTGAGGAGCGGATCTCGTTCGTCGTACTGATGCAGCCCCGCAGCGACCAGGCCGATGTGCTGCTGCGCGCTATCGACGACGTGGCGATCGGCGAACTCCGGGAAGCCGTCCGTGAAGGGGAGCAGCCGGAGGGCAAGGAGGCCAGGGAGCCCGCCGAGATGGCGCTGGAGTACTCACTCCGGGAGCTGCGGGAGGCGGGCTCGGAGGCCGTCGGACAGGTGGTCGAGGACCATCCCCTGGACAAGCTGAAGACCGTGGTCGACGACTCGGGGGCCGACGAGGTCATCGTGCTGACCGCGCCGCACTACGTCGAGGAGTTCTTCCACCGCGACTGGGCGTCCCGGGCCCGTCACAAGGTCGGCGTACCGGTGCTCAAGCTCTTCGCGCACAGCGAATAGGCTGGGGCGGACCGACCCCACGTCCACACCTCGGGAGAGACACGTATGGCACCCGGTATTCCTGCCGCTCTGGAACGGCCGCACTTCATCGGCATCGGCGGCGCCGGAATGTCGGGCATCGCGAAGATCCTCGCCCAGCGCGGCGCGAAGGTGGCGGGCAGCGACGCCAGGGAGTCCGCCACCGCCGACGCCCTGCGCGCGCTGGGGGCGACCGTCCACATCGGGCACGCCGCCGGGCACCTGGCCGACGACGCGACCTCGGTCGTCGTCTCCAGCGCCATCCGCGCCGACAACCCCGAGCGGGTCCGCGCCGCCGAGCTGGACATCCCCGTCGTGCACCGCTCCGACGCGCTGGCCTCCCTGATGGAGGGCCTGCGCTCCATCGCGGTCGCCGGTACGCACGGCAAGACCACCACCACCTCGATGCTCGCCGTCGCCCTGTCCGAGCTGGCCCTCGACCCCTCGTACGCCATCGGCGGCGACCTGGAGGGCCCCGGCACCAACGCCACGCACGGCGGCGGTGACATCTTCGTCGCCGAGGCCGACGAGAGCGACCGGAGCTTCCAGAAGTACGCCCCCGAGGTCGCGATCGTCCTCAACGTCGAGCTGGACCACCACGCGAACTACGCGTCGATGGACGAGATCTACGAGTCCTTCGAGACCTTCGTCGGCAAGGTCGTACCCGGCGGCACGCTGGTCATCGCCGCCGACCAGCCCGGCGCGGTCGAACTGACCCGGCGGGCCCGCGAGCTCTCCTCCCTCACCGTCGTCACCTACGGCGAGTCAGAGGACGCGGACGTCCGCGTGCACAAGGTCACCCCGCGCGGACTGACCAGCGAGGTCACGGTCGTCCTCAACGGGAAGTACCTCACCTTCACGGTGTCCGTGCCCGGCCGCCACTACGCGCACAACGCGGTCGCCGCGCTCGCCGCCGGTGTCGCGCTCGGCATCCCGGCGCACAACCTGGCCTCCGCGATCGGCAAGTACACCGGGGTCAAGCGCCGCCTCCAGCTCAAGGGCGAGGCGGCCGGCGTCCAGGTCATCGACTCGTACGCGCACCACCCCACGGAGATGACCGCCGACCTGGAGGCCATGCGGGGTGCGGCGACCGGTTCCCGCCTCCTGGTGGTCTTCCAGCCCCACCTCTTCTCCCGTACCCAGGAGCTCGGCACGGAGATGGGCCAGGCACTCGCCCTCGCCGACGCCTCGCTGGTCCTGGACATCTACCCGGCCAGGGAGGACCCGGTCCCGGGCGTCACGAGCGCACTGATCATCGACGCCGCGAAGGCCGCGGGCGCCGATGTCACGGCCGTCCACGACAAGGCGGCGGTACCCGCCGCCGTCGCGGGAATGGCGAAGCCCGGCGATCTGGTTCTCACCATGGGAGCGGGCGATGTCACCGACCTCGGCCCGCAGATCCTGGACCACCTGTCGAGCTGAGGGAGCCACCGTGTCGTACGACGTCGAGAAGCCGGACGAGCAATGGCGGGCGGAGCTGACGCCGGCCGAGTACGCGGTGCTGCGCAAGGCCGGCACCGAGCCCGCTTTCGTGGGTGAGTACACCGACACCAAGACGGCGGGCGTCTACTCCTGCCGTGCCTGCGGTGCGGAGCTGTTCCGCTCCGACACCAAATTCGAGTCGCACTGCGGCTGGCCGTCGTTCTTCGACCCGAAGGACACCGACGCGGTCGAGCTGCTCCAGGACAACACCCTCGGGATGGCGCGCACCGAGGTGCGCTGTGCCCGCTGCGGCTCGCACCTGGGGCACGTCTTCGAGGGCGAGGGCTATGCGACGCCCACGGACCAGCGTTACTGCATCAACTCGATCTCGCTGACGCTGGCGCCGGACGAGAGCTGAGCCGGCCGGCCCGGGCATGACGTCCGGGCAGCCACGACCCATCGGTGCCCCCGCCCCCTCGGCGTG
>NZ_JBHWZS010000235.1:0-13432 GCF_042728155.1 Streptomyces sp. NPDC060209 | reverse complement strand
GTGAAGGAGGAGGAGGAACCCCATCCCCTTGTCAGCCAGCCCACCCCCTAGCCTGGTTGGATGTCAGTGTGACCTCATGGATCTTGGAAATCATCTTCCTGGCAGTCGTGGCCGGGCTGACCACGCTAATCTTCAGGAAGGGACAACAGCGTAGGTCGGAGAAGCTGTCTACCGGGAAGCAGGCAAGCATTCCCTGCATGCTCCGGGAGCCCTCCCAGAGCACCCGATGGCAACGAGGACGACTCATCATCAGCGACGGTCAAGCGCCGCGCTTCCGACCTGCTCGAGGGTAGACGGAACGCCCCCTTGCCTCCCTGCAGCATGCCGGGATGCGCTCAGCATCACTCCCCGGGAGTCCCTGACAATCAATCCCGGCTCCCGAATCCTCGAGTACCGGATACCCGAAGGCTCAATCCAGATCGCTGTCATGCCCGCAGAAGCAGAACACGTCCTCACCGCTCTCCGAGGCTAATGAGGTTGAACGTGTGGAGGACAAGACGTGCCCGCCTGCTGGCCTGGCTGACCAACGCCTGGAAGCTGCGAGAGGAGATCGTGCTGCTCGGCTACAAGGGCTGCTATCAGCGCGTTCGCGTCGACCTGCACGAAAAGCGCACCTCACCGCGGCCAGTGACCGTCTTGCCGCTCTCGCCCTGGACCGTCGCCGGATGGATCCTCCGCCATCCGGACACCCTCACCAAGACCGAGCAACTCCAGTTCAAGGCCGTCCGGGCGCGCTGCTCCGAACTCGATGCCCTCACCGAGCACGTCCAATCCTTCGCGACCATGCTCACCGAGCGCCTGCCCGTCGACCGCGACGCCGTCATCGCCGGCCTGGCTTTGTTCACAAGAGTCTCGGTTCTGGCTCACATTCCGTGGAGCATGCACTCTGAGTGACGGTTGTCCGGCGAGCGGGCCCTGCGGAAGATGCCCGGAATTGAGCCGTACCGGGTGCGGTGTGGCTGACAGTTCGGCCCGTGGAAGAAGTGGTGCTCCGGCTGGAGGAGTTGCTGTTCCCGTCGATCGCCGACGTGGTGGTGCTCTCCGTGGCCGTGAACGACGAGGCGGTACACATCGAGGCCCGAAGCACGGTGGCTGGGGCTGTCTGCCCCGGATGCGGGAGTTGGTCACGGCGGGTCCACTGCTCCTGCCTGCGCTTTCCCGCTGATGTCCCCAGCGGAGGCCGACGAGTCGCTCTCTGCCTGCGGGTCCGCAGGTTCCTCTGCCCGGTCATCTCGTGCGGGCGGCGGACCTTCGCCGAACAGCTACCGGGCTTGACCCGTCGGTATGGCCGGCGGACCGAGCGCCTGCGGTCGACGCTGGCTGCGGTCGGCCTCGCGCTCGCCGGCCGAGCCGGTGCTCGCATGGCGAGAGTCTTCGGCGTGGCCGTCAGCCGCAGCACGGTGCTGAGGCTGGTCGAAGCCTTGCCCGACCCGGAAGTTCCGGCCCCGCGCGTGGTTGGCGCCGATGAGTACGCGACCCGTAAAGGCCGCCATTACGGGACCGTCCTGGTCGACGTCGAAAGGCGACGCCCGGTGGACCTACTGCCCGACCGGGAGGCTTCCAGCCTGGCCGCTTGGCTCGCGAAACGGCCCGGGGTGGAGGTCGTCTGCCGCGATCGGGCACCGTTCTTCGCCGACGGCGCCACGGCCGGGGCGCCCCAGGCAGTGCAGGTGGCGGACCGGTGGCATCTTTGGCACAACCTGAGCGAGGCTGCAGAACGTTGTGTCGCAGACCACCGTGGATGCCTGCGGGTGCTGACGCCGGATCCGGCCCAGCCTGCCCCCGAGCCGACGAAGTTCGAAGATCCGTCCGGCTCGCCCTGGCCAAGGGGACACCGCTTCGCTGACCGCACCCGCGTCAACCACGCGACTGTCCACGAACTGCTGGCAGCCGGTCTCAGCCGGAGGAGGATCGGCCGCCAGCTCCGTATGACCTCCCGCACCGTCAAACTCTTGGCCGATGCAGCCACCCCGGAGGACCTCTTCCACGGACAGTGGCAGGGCCGGTCCAAACTCGACGCCTTCAAGCCCTACCTGGATGACCGCTGGAACCAGGGCTGCACGAACGCCTGGACCGTGTGGGAAGAGATCGTGCCGCTCGGCTATCAGGGCAGCTACCAGCGGGTTCGCGCCTATTTCCGGGAGAAGCGGCTCTCGCCGGGCCCCAGCACAGCTCGGCCACCGTCACCCCGCGTCGTCGCCGGATGGATCCTCCGCCGGCCGGAGACCCTCAACGAGACGGAGCAACTTCGGCTCAAGGCCGTTCTGGTCCACTGCCCTGAACTGGACGCCCTCACCGGGCACGTCCGCTCCTTCGGCCAGATGCTCACCGAGCGCCAGGGCGAGCGGTTGCCGCAGTGGCTCGATGCCGTCCGGCGAGACGACCTCCCCGGCCTCCACACCCTCGCCGCGGGCATCGACCGTGACCGCGATGCGGTCATCGCCGGCCTCACCCTGCCCTGGAGCTCCGGCATCGTCGAAGGCCACGTCAACCGCATCAAGATGCTCAAACGCCAGATGTACGGCCGGGCCGGCTTCGCCCTTCTCCGCAAACGCGTCCTGCTCTACTCGTAAAGCACAGGTCAGACCCCATCCTCAAGGAGCCCGAAGCCTTCCGCGAACCCTTCCAGGAACTCGCGCCGTGCTGGGTCGGACTCGGCGTCGGCCATCGTCCCCAGCAGTTCGATCAACTCGTTCCGCTGCTCGCTCGACAGCTTGCTGACCAAGTGGGCGACGCCCTCCATGACCTTGACGGCATCGTCCGGATCCATCTGCTCGTCATCACTGCCTTCAACGAACCACAGGACATCGACCAAAGCCTCGGCCAGGGCGTGGGTCAGAGACGAGTACACGGGCATCAAGGCGGACCCCCAGCAGGTCACGGCAGCAAAGTCCGGCCATCCCACCACACACCACTGACATCACACTCAGTCAGCCCTCCACGGAAAGTGAGCCAGAACCGAGACTTCGTGAACAATCCGTCTTCACATCGGTGGCTCCGCGCCTCCCGAACCAGCGACGAAGTGCTGTCCGTTCTCAGGTTCTGGTCCAACTTCTGTGGAGCCCTCACACTCTGTAACCTGCGGGACTGGATGGCCCCTTCGTCACTCTCACTCGCTGACAGACCTGTTTGGGATCATGCCCGCATGGACTTCGACCTCGCCCCACCAAACGGCGTTGGCCCGTTGCGGATCGGTATGACTCGACACGCAGCCAACACCGCGTTGGACTCGCTCCGCGATCCTTCGGCGATCTCGGAGTCCGACCGGTCGGGACAGCACGTGTTCCGTCCCAGCGGGCTGATGATCAGCATCCACTGCGCGCGCGACATGCTCGAAGCCATCGAGCTGGGAAGACCGTCGTCCCAGACAGACCGAGTGTTGTTCCAGGGTGTGGACGTGTTCGCGCCTCCGGCCCGCGAGGTTGTCCGGCGTGTCGGTGAGCTCACCTCGATCGAGGAAGATCCTGACGACGATGCTTCATTCATCGCCCCGGACTTGCTGCTGAGCTTCTGGCGTCCGTTCGCAGCCGACGATGAGCCGGAGGAAGAACAGGGCTACTACTTCAGCTCGGTCCTGCTGGCACGGCCTGGCTACTACGACACCCCCGTTCAGGCTGCGGAGCGACTCCAACAGAGCTCGTGACTGTCCCGTCAGGATGCCAACAGGACTCGTTTCCGCAAGAGACCGAAGCCGGCCCGGCCGAACATCTGGCGCTTGATCATTTTGATCCGGTTGACGTGGCCTTCGACGATGCCGGAGCTCCAGGGCAGGGTGAGGCCGGCGGTGACAGCTGCGAGATCGCGTTCGAGGCCGTTGACGAAGGCGTGGAGGCTGGGCAGGTCGTCAGCGCGGACCGCCTTGATCCATTGCGGGAGCTGGTCACCCTGGAGCTGGGTGAGCATCTTCCCGAATGCGCGGACGTGCCCGGTGAGGGCGTCCAGTTCGGGGCAGCGGGCAAGGACGGATCTGAGCTTCAGGCGCTCGCTCTCCGGCAGGGTGTCGGGGTGAGTCAGGATCCAGCCGGTGACCGTGCGTGGGGACGGCGGACGGGCCGCAGGTGCGGTCGGGGATGTGCGGAACGGCTGGAGGTAGGCGCGGACGCCGCCGTAGCCGCCGGTGTAGCCGTGCCTTTTGATCTCTTCCCACACGGTCCAGGCGTTCGTGCAGCCCTCGGACCACCGCTCGTGCAGGAAGGGCTTGAAGTCGTCGAGCTTTGTCCTGCGGTTCTGCCACTGTCCGTGGAACAGGTCTTCCGGCCTGGCGGCGTCGGCCAGCCGTTGGACGGTGCGGTAGGTCATTCCGAGCTGTCGTTGGATCGAGCGTCGGCTGTGGCCGGCGGCCAGCAGCGCGTGGACGGTGGCGTGCTTGGCGCGGGTGCGGTCGGCGAATCGGTGCCCGGTGGGCCATGGCGACCCGCTCTCGGCCTGTTCCGGAGCCGGAGTCTTCTCCGGCGCCGACTCGGCGAAGGTCGCACGGAGGCATGCGCGGTGGCCGGAGACGCACCGCTCGGCCGCTTCGCCGAGGTTGCGCCAGAGGTGGAATCGGTCGGCGACCTGTACCGCGGTAGGCGCGCCGATGCTGGCGCCCTCGGCGAAGAACGGGGCGCGGTCGCGGCAGACGACCTCGATGCTCGGGTGCTCGGCCAGCCAGGCCGCGACAGTGCCTGCCTCGCGATCCGGCAGGAGGTCCACCGGTCTGCGGGTCTCGACGTCGACCAGCACGGTCCCGTAGATGCGGCCCTTGCGCATCGCGTATTCGTCGACGCCGACCACACGCGGGACCTGTGGCTGGGGTTCCGGGAGAGCGTTGACCAACCGCAGGAGCGTGTTCCGGCTGACCCTCGCTCCGAAGACGTCGGCCAGCCGGGCACCGGCGCGACCGGCCAGGGCGAGGCCGACCTCGGCCAGCGCCGACCGCATTCGTTCGGTTCGCTGGCTGTACCGCCGAGTCAGGCCCGCAACCTGCTCGACGAACGTCCGCCGCTGGCAGGAGACGTCTTGGCACGTGAAGCGCCGGACACGAAGCTGCAGCACCACCCGCCGTCCCGACATGGGGAGGTCAGCGGGAAACCGCAGGTAGGAGCCGTGCACCCGCCCCGACCAGCTTCCGCAACCTGGGCACCGAGCCCCGGTCGTCCGGCATCTGACACCGATTTGGATCACCTCGCCATCGTCCTGCATCGACTCCACCTTGATCCCCGGATCCGCCAGGAAGAGCAGCTCTTCCAGCCGGAGTAGTACCTCGCGCACAGCCCAGGACCATCAGGCCGAACGCGGTCGGCACCGGCAGTTTCCAGACGATCTCGTGTGACTGAACGCGATGGGTGGCTCCTGAGCATTCCGGTTGGCCCGACCGCATTTCGCCCTGAGAAGGATGCCTTCCGGGTTCTCGGCGCTTTGTGGCGCGTCGGGATGTGCCCCTGGATGTCCGGTAGCTGACCGGCGGGGGCAGACGGGCAGGGCATGATCGAGTCTTTGGGGATTCGATGGCGGGGGTGTGGTGTGAGGGATTGGCGGACCGATCCGGCGTTCGAGATGTGCCGGGCGCTGGCGGACGGCGCGGATCTGGCCTCGTTCGCGGGAGGCGCGTTCGATGTGCGGGCGGTGGTGGCCGGCATCCAGTCCGGGGCCCACAGCGGGTTGCTTCTCGACGCCGTTCCGTGGGGGAACTTCCCTCATGGGAACGATGCCCGGAAGGCCGTTCACCTGCTGCACACCGGCGAGGACCCCGCAAGCCACGCGACGGACGTGCTGGGGGGCCTGTGTGCCAACGACAGCCGGGCCGCCGTCGCCCTCGCCGTACCGTTCCTGACCCCCATCGCCACCGACGCCCGCCACCCACACCGTGCCGCCGCCCTCGGCGTACTCTCCAGCCCGGCCCGCGCCCAGCACTTCGGCGTCGCCTCCCGCGATGAACTCCTGCTCCACCGCACCAATCCTCGGCGTCACGCCCCCGACGACTACGACGACTACGACGACTACGGCGTCGAGGTGACCGGCTACCCGGCAGGCTGGTCGGTGGCCGCCGCCCGCGCCGCGATCACCGCCGAAGCACCCGTGCTCCTGCCCCTTCTCAACGACTCCGACCCCACCATCCGCATCGACGCCGCCTACGCTCTGGCCACCGCCGCCGACCCCGACCACACGGTCCGAACCGCCCTCGCCACCAGGTTCGCCATGGAGCATGACGCCATAGTCCGTGCCGCCCTGCTCCTCGCCGCCGCGGAGATCACCCGGGCCCACGCACATCCGCCGACCGTCTGGTGGCTCCGTGAGCGGTGGCGAGACTGGACAGAGGCCCCCCAAGTCCGCCTAGCTGCGGCGATCGGCTGGCTCTGCCTCACGGACGAACCCGCCCCCGAGGACCTTCACCAGACCATCAACACTTTCACCACAGACGAACGCGCGCATGCCATGGACGCCCTGCCGTGGATGAACGCTGCCGCCGGATCCGGTGAACCGGGACTCCGGCGCTGTATTCGCTGCATGCTCCACCCCGAAGAGCCCGAACCGTCGGACGACCCCTGGGCCTCCTCGCCTTGAGCGCCCGGCCTCGGCCCCATTTGTGCATCGAAGTTGTACACCGGGGCCAGGCACGGTGCTCGGTCACATCTCGCGGGACCTACCAGCAAGGCCCACGGTCACAGGGAGTGTTCACACCACAGAAGTTGGACCAGAACCGGTTCTCGTGAACAAAGCCAGCCGACCCTTCTCCAGACGTGCGACCTGTCGGTCCCGGACATGTCCGATACGACGAGCATGGAGATCTTGCAGCACCTGAAAGTCCGAGTCGCAGACTTCACCCGACGGGTCTTCAGGAATCTGCAGGCTGGGGCCGGGGCCTCTCCGGTGGGGCGCGTGACGCTTGCACGCTCAACAGTTCGCGGCTTCTCTGCCGAAGCTTGACATTGCCAACGGCCCGGCCCACCAACTGGATCAACAGATAAGCCGGGAGGCTGCTGTGCGGGCTGTGAGGCTCGGCCTGTCGCCACGGGGCCCGGAGGATCAGTGCTGCTCTGTCTCCGCGAGGACGCGTATCAGCCGCCAGAAAGAACTGGACGACGTCTGCGGAGCCCCGGCAGCGTGCCGCGCCGGCGATCGTCAGAGCTAAGACTGAGTCGTCCGACGGCAGGCGCCTGCTCGGATCCGGGAACCCGCGCACCAGGTCCTCGGGAAGGCGACTGAGAGCCTCAGCTGCATCCAGCCCTTGCTTGTCGAGCCGCCGGTCTACCCAGTCGAAGCTCGGCCACTGAGACGTTGCCGCGAAGACGTCCCACACCACTTGAAGCAGTTCCTGCTGCTCAGGTGCCTCTACGGCGGGAAGCTCCTCGGTTCCAGGCATGCGCATTTTCGTGCCTCATTGTCGACGACTGATCGGCCTGCGCTCGCCGTATCGCCGATCCTGCCGACTGTGAGCTGAAGCGACAGCCCTGCCCCTGAAAGGGCTGCGGGCACCAAGACCTCAGACCTCGATGTTTGCCACGACCACGATGATTATCTCGAGTTGTTGGCTGATTTGTTAGCTATCTGAGCCATGCGGGAGTTCAACGTGTCGGACGATTTCCGTGGGGTGTTCAGGCACGTTGGCGATATCTGGGACATGGCTGTCGGTTTCCGAAGCCCGTGCTGGTTCAGTCCATGTCGTTCCACGTCCAAGAAGGGGCGGCACTTCCATCAGGCTCACGTCCGAGTCGGAACTGTTCCTGGCTTCCTCCGACCTGAGCGAACAGAGCGAAGTGTCCTGCAGCAGGAAGCCGCTCCGCCAGGACGGCGACCTGCTCGTCCGCCCCGGCGTCCCCCAACGCCACCAGCAGCGCGGCGATGGCGTATGGGCTGTCGAGGGCGGCGTGCGCGGCAGCCTGCTCGGCCAGGACGGTGACCTGCTCCTGAGCCCCGGCCCTGCGCAGCTCGCGCAGCAGCATGTCGACGGCGTACGGGTTGTCGAAGACAGCGTGCGCTGCGGGATCGTGGGTCAGCAAGGTGGTGGTCTCTTCGTCCGCCCCGGCCCTGCACAGCTCGCGCAGCAGCCTGTTGGCGGCGTCCGGATGCTTGAGGGCGGCATGCGCGGCAGCCCGCTCGGCCAGGACAGTGACCTGCTCCTGAGCCCCGGCCCTGCGCAGCTCGCTCAGCAGCATGCCGACGGCGTACGAGTTGTCGAGGGCGGCGTGCGCGGCGGCCTGCTCGGCCAGGACGGTGACCTGCTCCTGAGCCCCGGCCTTGCTCAGCTCGCGCAGCAGCATGCCGACGGCGTACGGGTTGGCGAAGGCTGCGTGCGCGGCAGGATCCCGGGTCAGCAAGACGGTGACCGCCTCGTCCCGCCCGATCTTCCGCAGCTCGCGCAGCAGCACACCGACGCCGTCCGGATGGTTGAGCGCGGCATGCGCGGCAGCCCGCTCGGCCAGGACGGTGACCTGATCCTGCGACCCGGCCCTGCGCAGCTCGCGCAGCAGCATGCCGACGGCCTCCGGGTTGTTGAGGGTGAAGTGCGCGGCGACCCGCTCGGCCAGGACGGTGACCTGCTCCTGAGCCCTGGCCCTGCGCAGCTCGCGCAGCAGCCTGACGACGGCGTCCGCGTTGTCGAGGGTGGCGTGCACGGCGGGATCACGGGACAGCAGGACGGTGACCTGCTCCTGAGCCCCTGCCTCCCGTAGCTTCTCCAGCAGGACGGCGACGCCGAACGGGTTGTCGAGGGCAGCGTGCGCGGCGGCGCGCTCGGCGAGGACGGTGACCTGATCCTGCGCCCCGGCCCTGCGCAGCTCACGCAGCAGCTCGGCGACGGCGCCCGGGTTGTCGAGGGCAGCGTGCGCGGCGGCGCGCTCGGCCAGGACGATGACCTGCTCCTGCGCTCCGGCTTCCTGTAACTCGCGCAGCAGGTCGGCGATGGCGCCCGGGTTGTCGAGGGCGACGTGCGCGACGACCCATTGGGCCGGCCGGCGGTCGGCGGGGAACAGGGTGTGCAAGTGGCTGACGAGGTGTGCCGCGGTGTGTGCGTTGTGGGTGATGGCGTGCTTGTGGAGCTGGGCGGCGTCGCGGTATAGACCGCGGTTCCAGGCGGCCTCGCCCAGTGCGGTCAGGTCGGCGGGGTGGGCGTGGTGGGCGGCTGCCGTCCAGAAGTCGATGGGCGGGATCGTCGTTGCGCGGTGGTGGCGGCCGTGCTGGTCGAGGTAGTCGGTGAGCAGGTAGTGCGATCCCCGCGGACTGTGGTCGGGCTGGCGGAGGGTGCGCTGGTTGCGAGGCCTGCTGATGTTGAGGGGGGTGAGGATGCCTGGGATGCCGTTGCAGGGCGTGGTGACGTAGGCGAGGGCCTGGGACAGCCAGTCGGGGGCGAGAGCGTGGTACTCGGTGTCGGTGAGGTAGCCGGGGGCGGCGTCGGCGAGCCAGTCCAGCGGGATGTGGAGGCTGGCGCCGAGGCGGCGGGCGTCCATCGCGGCGTGGATGAGGGCCCGGGTGGCGCCATCGGCCGCGTGATAGCGGTCCATTAGGTAGGGCACGCCAGCCAGGTACTGAGTGACCTGCGCATCGGCAGCGTGCTCGGCGGCCTGGATGAGGCGGGGGTCGGCAGTGTCGGTGGCATTGAGTGCGGCCAGGTCGGCCGGAGTGAAGGCCTTCGGCACGTCGATCTTGTGCCCGCCCAGGAGTGCACGGGCACCAGGGTGCCGGTCGGGGTCGGCGCGAGTGGTCAGGGTGTCCCAGTGTTCGGGCCACAGGGTGCCCAGGATCAGCACGGGTGCCCGTGACGGCTCGGTGAGCAACTCCCGCAGGCCCGCCGTGACCTGCTCACCGCGCGGGTCCGGGCCCAGGTAGTGCTGGGCCTCGTTCAGCCACACCACCGTCTTCGGGGCGATGTCCGGCAGTGCGGCCAGGGCCGCGTCAGTGGCCGCAGGGGTGAGGGGATGCCACAGCCGCCAGCCGTCCGGCAACGCGGCAACCGCCTCCCACAGGGCGCGGGTCTTGCCCGTGGACGATCCCCCCACCAGGACCGCCATCCCGCTGCGCCCGGCCACGGCGGCGTCGACCACCGTTCTCAGGTGGGCGTCGTGGTCCCGCCGGATGTAGGTGGGCAGGATCCCGAAGCGGTCTCGGGCGCCGTCGCTGTCCAGCGCCGGGTGGACTCCGAGTCCTCCGTCCAGGACGAGCCGGACATCGCCGCGGAGGTCCCCGATCGGACGGCCGGCACCCTGCGCCATCCGGGCCTGCACCCACAGCTCACGCACCCGCGCGGCCAGACTCGCTGTGTCCCAGGCGGCCCGGCGGGCTAGCACCCAGGCCACGGCAACCACGTCCGCCTGCTGCCCAGGTCGTTCGCCGTCGGAGATGACGCGGTGGACCGTGTCCCGGCTCGGTGCCCCCTCCAGGTCGTCGCCGGCGGCTATGTCCTCGGTCATCTCATCCAGGCTGGGAGCACCCGCCGCCAGGTAGACCTCGTACAGCAGCGCCTTGAGCTCGCGCAGCGGCAGCGGCCATCCACCCGTGCCCGCTTCAGCGGTCGTTCCCGCTTCACGCTCTCCTTCGGGCCCGGCCGGCCGACCCCGGTGTCGCCATTCATCGCACCATCGTCCCTCGAACACGCCTTGCACCACGACCTGATCGGCGGTGACACCCTTGTTTGCTGACGGTCCGTCGCAACTCGGAGTCGATCTCCGCAGGGGTCTCAGATTGGGCAGCAAGCCGGCCGGCTGCCCAATCCACCCACCACACTCCATGTGGAGGACGCCATGTCCCGCACGCGTTTGACCCGTCGCGAACGACTCGCCCTGGCCGGAGCAGCCCTGAGCGGTGCCGTCTCCGGCATCCTGCGTCCCGTCATCACCTGGCTTCTGAACCACCTCACCTGAACCCTGCTCCCCGACCACACTGTTGAGCATGCGGACGCACGCCTCGTTTCCCGGCAGTTGAGATGCCGGGAAACGAGGCGTTGCGACGGGTGGCTATCCGAGCCAGGTGATGGTGAGGACGGACAGACTGTTCAGAGGCCGGTTGATCCAGTAGGTGAGGGAAAGCTGGCCGACGGAGGCGTGGCGGATGTCCTCGCCCTCCGGGTCCTCGGTGTTCCACTGGCGAAAGCCCCACGGGTCGGCTGCGGCGGCGTCCAGGACGTCCCACACGATGTCCTCCGCGTGTTCGGGCAGAGTGTCGAGGACCTTGGCGGCAGGGGCGGAAAGGCGAACCGAGTACGGCTGCTGTCTGGTCACGGGTGGCGCCGTCGCCTTTCCCGGAGCTCGGCCACGTCGATGAACTCGCTGTCGTCGTAGCCGGAGGCGACGAACGCGTCGACCGCCGGCGCGGAGGCGAGGCGGCCCTGCCAGTCCTGGATGACCGCGTACAGCCCGGCCAGGGAGAACGTCCGCCGTGATTCCTCAAGGGCTGCAGCCCATTCCCGCTCGAATGCTGGCACCCACCGCGTGGAGCGGCGGTCGGCGCGCAGCTGGGCGAGCAGTTCGGCCGGGGCTCCTGGAGCGGGGGCGTAGGGCGTGACGGGGGCGTGGTCAGGCTGCGCGCTCATCGGCTTGTCCCTCCCGGGAGGTTGATGCCTCCACGGTACGCGTGCCGGAGGCCGTGGGTGGGGGCATGGGACTTTGCGGTCGCTGTTGAGGTATCGCCGGGCAGAGGGGTTCGGAAGCGGGGGCTGGCGGGTCGGGTCTCTTGTGGCCCGGAGGCTGACGGAATCGATCGCGCAGCGCGACCAGCCCAGTTCGCCTCGGGCACCGAGTTCATCAAGAACGACACGGTCGAGCCGGGCCAGGACCGGTCCCGGCTCCACTGGGCCAAACGCCGGTATCCGTCTGCCAGCACGGACCGAACACCGGAGGCAACTGCCTCCACGTGCAGCCCGACGTCGCCACGAACACCTTGCGGCCAGGGCCTCACGGTCACACGCCCGACGCTGGCCTCCGCCCTGCGGACGAGTCACCTCCGTCACAGACACCACCCGCCGAAACGGCACCCACAACTCATCCGGCACCAGTCGCTCAACCAGATCCGTCATACACCGCTCAACGACCGCAACCGCCATAAGAACCGACGTCTAAATGGTGCACGTTTGTCTGTACTTGCCGGAGCACTCAGAGAAGTACGCCGACACCCTCGGTCCCTCTGTTGCGTGAAACAGCTGAGACCTCACGTTGCTATGCCGTCAAGTTCGCGGGATGAGTCCGCCGTTCACGGCGCGGTCGTAGAGCCGCTTGTGCCACTCGTTGGCGTCGGGTCCGGGGTCGGTGGTCAGGACGGGGTTCGGGCCGGTCTCGATGAGGTGTAGCAGGGTCCCGGCGACTCCGTAGCAGTCGTCCGGGCCGAAGCAGGAGACGAGCGCTTGGGCTTCTTCTCCCGTGACCGGCTCCGGAATCGCTTCGAGTTGCTCGACGCGCCTGTCGATCTCTTCTTCGCGCGCGTCCCAGTCGGGGAGCGGGCCGTCGGCGACGAACGCATGCACTTCGAGTCTCATGGGCAGATGATCGGCTGGTGTGGCCTCCGCGCGCAAGACGTATTCGCTGGTCACGCGGCTGCCTGCTCAGCCTGTAGTGGTGCCGGAAATGAACGGCGGCCGGCTCGCTTGAGCGCCGCCTGGATCTGGGTCGGGTCAGTCGCGCGGCCCGAGCCGGGGTCAGGGCGACCTTGAGGAGTTCGCGGGCCTCGGGACGGCATAGGCCGTTCGTCCACGCGGCCATGGCGGCGGGATAGTACTCGCGCTCTCGTCACGGCGCAGCGCGTGCACGAGTGGTGAGGAAGCGACCAGGGCGGAAGAGTCGCCTGGCGGCGGACTGAGAAGCGAGTCCCCCTCAACAGAGGGGGAACCGGGGTGAGCGGCAGCTGGAGTCGTCCAGGCTGGTGCGGTGCGGAAGCGCCAGCGTGGGGCGGCGGTAGTCAAAGAGCCTCTCTGGCGGCAGGGGAAACGGGATGCTGGATGGGCCCTGAAAGCACGCGGCGCCCGGACTTCTGGTTTGTCGAATTTCGTTTTTCGGGTGCGGGAGAATCCAATTGATTCACGCGGTATTGCGAGATCGGGCTTCGATTAGGGCCTGCAGCGCGGCCTGACCCCTGCTCGGGCTTCCCACAGTGCTCCGTGGGCGTAGCGGCCCAGACCGACGGGGCTTGCCGTGCGAGGGCGGTCCTCAGATGGTCATCTTCCGAGGTGATGGCGCCTGTTGGTTAGGTGTGGCCTCAGGGTTCGGTGCGGAGTCTCGTGCTCATGTAGAGCGGATCCGGGGGCTGGAGCGCATTTTTCCTCTGACGGCGGCGCACCCTCAACATGGTTGGACACTTTTATTGTCGAAACTGTGGCGATGCCGACAACCTGTCCTGAACCCCCGCCGCCAGCCGGCCGGTACTTCTCTGTGGAGACGCTCTCTGTGGCTTGGTGCCGTCCGGCAACATGGGCTGGCCAGCGCAGCAGGCAGTCGCTAGCGATCGGCCGCAGATCGACTCCGTTCGGGGA
>NZ_JBHWZS010000234.1:0-13635 GCF_042728155.1 Streptomyces sp. NPDC060209 | reverse complement strand
CAGTTCCGGGGTGGGCGATACTGGGTTCGAACCAGTGACCTCTTCGGTGTGAACGAAGCGCTCTCCCACTGAGCTAATCGCCCCGGCGGCAGGGCAAACATTACCCCATGTCAGCGGTGCCGCCGGACCACCTCCGGGTCACTCCTCGATCTTCCACGGCATCACTATGCCGAACTTCCAGACGTAGATCCCGACCAGCACCGCGATGATCACGAGCCCCACCGCGGTGAGGATGATGTTGCGCCGCCGGACCTTGGGATCGAGGGCGCGCTGGGCGGCTTCGGTGACCTTGCGCCGGGTCCAGCGCAGGACGAGCTGCGCCCAGACGAATTCGGTCGCCCAGATCGCCATACCGCCGAAGATCACCAGCCATCCCGGGCCGGGCAGCGGCAGCATCACGATGCCCGCTCCGACCACGGCGAGGCCGACGACGAAGATCCCGACCTGCCAGCTCAGATGAAGGACCCTCGAGCCCTTGATGAACCCGGGCGCCCGCGAGCCCAGCTCACGCTCCGCCGTCCGTCCGTCCCCCGTAGCGGACTCAGGGGCCACCTTCGCGGCGACCTCTTTCCGCTCGTCACTCTCCGCGTTCATGAAGCCCAACCTACCGGACCCGTCATCGTCACCGGAATGGACGCATGACCCAAAGTTACACACCGCCGGACGAGGGGCCTGAAGCATCACAAATAGGTCAGAGGGGTTTACAACGCCACCGTAGGTGGCATGTCGATTTCGCCGACGTGCGAATCCCCGAGCGCACACTGAGCGAAAGGCCCTGGCGCTTATGAACACCACGGTCAGCTGCGAGCTGCACCTGCGCCTCGTTGTGTCGAGCGAGTCCTCACTGCCTGTACCCGCGGGCCTGCGGTATGACACGGCCGATCCCTATGCCGTGCACGCCACCTTCCACACCGGAGCGGAGGAGACGGTCGAATGGGTTTTCGCCCGTGACCTCCTTGCCGAGGGGCTGCACCGGCCCACCGGCACCGGAGACGTCCGCGTCTGGCCATCTCGAAGTCACGGCCAAGGCGTCGTCTGCATCGCACTGAGCTCCCCGGAGGGCGAAGCCCTGCTGGAAGCCCCGGCAAGGGCCCTGGAGTCGTTCCTGAAGAGGACCGACGCCGCGGTCCCGCCCGGCACCGAGCATCGTCACTTCGACCTCGATACGGAGCTCTCACACATCCTGGCCGAGAGCTGAGCCAGGCCGAGAGCTGCGGGACGCCGTCCGACTCGGGGAGACGGCGTCGCGCGGACAACCTCATAGGGCAGCCACCGGCGTCGTCGCCGCGGAACCCACCGCGGCGGCGGCGCCGTGTCCGTGGGCGTCCGTGGGCGTCCGTGGGCCGGCCCGGGCGGCGAGCGGCGAGCGGCGAGCGGCGAGCGACCGTCGTCACACCCGCATCATGCGCACCATGCACCCCGCCTCTGCCGCTGGAACCGCCGCCGGAGCCGCCAGACGGCCCCACAGGCTCCGGCGGCACGCCCGGCCGGGAAAAGGGCCGCCCTCCCCCGCCGAGCCCGCACCGGGCCCTGAGGGCCTTCGCCGAGCCAGTAGAGTCACCCGGCATCGGCGGGCGCCCGTCCGCCGGAGGCCAGGGAGCGAAGCGTGCTGATCCCACACGACACCCGGATCGCCCTCGAAACGGTGGTCGATCTGGTGAACACCGCACCGGAGGACGAGACGGGTGACGGGCTCGCGGAGCTCGCCGCGCTCTACGCCTTCGCGGAGCGCCACCACATCAGCGGCGTCGGAACCCTCGGCGACAAGGACCTGCGCGCCGTGCTGGACGTCCGGAGCCGGTTCGCCGAGATATTCGCGGCGCCCGACGCCCGCACCGCCGCCGACCTCGTCAACGCCCTGGTGGCCGCGGCCGGCACCACGCCGCAGCTCACGAACCACGACGGCTACGACTGGCACGTCCACTACTTCGCGCCGGACGCCTCCATCGCGGACCACCTCGCGGCCGACTGCGGGATGGCACTGGCCTTCATCGTGGTCGCGGGAGAGCAGGACCGGCTGCGGCGATGCGAGGCTCCGGACTGCCGGGACGCCTTCGTCGACCTGTCGCGCAACCGTTCACGCCGCTACTGCTCGAGCCGCACCTGCGGCAACCGGCTCCATGTCGCCGCGTACAGGGCCCGGCGCCGGGAAGCGGCAAGCTGACCGTCCGCACGCTCGCCGTGCGGACGCCCTTCGGGAGGGGGCCGGCCCTGCGGGGCGGCGGGCGTCCGGGCCCGTCGGCCGCTCACAGGAGGAAGAGATCGTGCAGGGCGGCCATCAGCAGCAGGCCGCCGACCACCGTCAGGAAAATCATCAGCGGCGGCTGGGAAAGCGCGAAGAGGCAGCCACGCGGCTCTTCGGCAGGGGATGTGGGGGCGTCGCCCCGGGATGTGTCCACCATCTCGTAGCGATCATGACGCAGAGTGGCCCCTGTTGGCGATCAACAGAGGCTTTCACAGGGCGAGTTCACCCACTCCAGGATGAACGGATTCGCTCCCGCGTCCGAAGATCCCCCACGCGTTCGCTCAGCACGCCTCCGATCAGGTGCGGCCGGCCGGCGGGGCGCACCTCGTGCGGCCGCCGACGCCCGGCCCCCGATGTCAGCGCGGGGCGGCGCTGGAGGCGCGTACGACGAGTTCCGGCTGGAGCACCACGCTTCGGTGCCGGTGGCTGCCGTCCTCGTCGTCCGCCTCCTCCAGCAGGAGCTCCGCCGCCATCCTGCCCATCACCACGGCGGGCTGCCGGACCGAGGTGAGGGGTACCGCGGCGGCCGCGGCGAACTCGATGTCGTCGTAGCCGACGATGGCGACGTCCTGCGGCACCCGCACACCCGCGGCGTACAGCGACTGCAGGACGCCGAGCGCCAGCAGGTCGTTGGCGCAGAACACCGCGGTGGGCCTGGGGACGAGGCCGAGCAGCCTGGCCCCGGCGTCGCGGCCCGCCGCCACGTCCAGACGGTCGGAGGGGATCTCGACGAGTGCCTCGGGGCCGAGCCCTGCCTCGGTGAGCGCCGCGAGGGCACCCTCGCGACGGTCCCTGATCTGGTGGAGATCGCCGGGCCCGCTCACGTAGGCGACGGAGCGGTGGCCCGCCGAGACGAGATGCCCGACGGCGAGCATGCCGCCGCGCACGTCGTCCACGGAGACGGCGCAGCTGTCGGTGGAGGCCGCGACCCGGTCGACCAGCACATAGGGGATCCGGTGGCGGGCGAAGGCCTCGAGGTTGCCGCCGGTGGCGTCGGCCGGGGTGACCAGCACTCCGCAGACCCGCTGCTCGGCGAAGAGCCCGAGGTATTCGGCCTCCTCCTCCTGGCTCTGGCCGCTGTTGCAGACCATCACGCCGAGACCGGCCTCCCGGGCCGCCCGCTCCGCGCCCCGCGCGACGTCGACGAAGAACGGGTTGCCCATGTCCAGCACGAGCAGGGCCATGATGCGGCTGCGGCCCGCCCTGAGCTGCCGGGCGGACTCGCTGCGTACGTATCCGAGCTCCTCGATCGCCGCCAGCACACGGGCCCGGGTGTCGGGAAGCACCGCCTCGGGACGGTTGATCACATTGGAGACCGTGCCCACCGAGACTCCGGCCTGCCGGGCCACGTCCTTGATCCCTGCCACACGCCCCACTTGCCCTGCCCCACTGATGCTTGTCGCCGCCGCGCGTCGGCGCCGGGTCCCCGGTCCACACACGGACGTACGGCATGGTCCGTCGCGCCGCCCCCGGACCGCGCCCTGCGGATTGAATTGTTTCAATCCGCTCGGGACGCTAACCGCATCTACGGGATACCGTCAAGATCGGGGCGACGCAACCCGAATATACCGAGGCGTGGAGCCTGTGCATGCCTTTCGATGGCCATGGCCGGACATGAATCGATTCACGCCCACCCCACCGCATCGCCCCTCCCCACTTCGCAGGGCGTCGCGAGGCGGACGGTCCCGGTCGGTCCGTCAGATCCCGTGCTTCTTCAGGATGGCCTCGATGTCGCTGAAGTCGTCACCGGGCGCGGCCGCCTGCTCCGGCTTCTTCTTCGGCCTGCTCTGCGTCTGCGGACCCGCGGCCCCGGCCCCGGCCCCGGAGGTCAGCGAGGGCGACGACGCGCCCGGCGCGACGGCGGCGCCCTGCTCCGCGGCCCTCGCGGCCTTGCGCTCCTTGCGGGTCGAGCCACTGCGGCGCTCCACGGCGCGCGTGGTCATGAAGAGCAGCCAGGCGACGCCCAGCAGGCCGAAGCCGATCCAGACGCTCGGCTTGAACGCGATGTCCGACACCCATTCGACGACACCGGTCATCACCAGGCCGACGGGCACCAGCGAGTAGGCGGCGATCCGGGTCGCCGTGAGGAACCGCTTTCGGTACGCGGTGATCGCGGCGATGCCCAAACCGGCCGCCGACACCGCGGAACAGATGGTCTCGGCAAGCATCGGGACCTCCAGCAATCGGGATACGTCCCTTCCATCCTGCACCGGCCACCGCCCCAGGAGCCACGGCGCGGGACCACATCAGGGACATTTCAGGGCCGCTGTCCTCCCCAGGTCCCGATTGGGAAGCGCCGGTCCGGCCTGAAAGACTGACCGCATGAGCGATTCCTCCTCCGCAGCGCCGGTCGTCCTCGACCTCTGGTGCGAGCTCGAGTGCCCCGACTGCCATCGGGCCCTCTCCGACGTCCACGCCCTGCGCGCCCGATACGGCGACCGGCTGGAGGTCCGGCTGCGCCACTTCCCGCTGGAGAAGCACAAGCACGCCTACGCGGCGGCGCAGGCCGCCGAGGAGGCCACCGTCCAGGGCAAGGGATGGCCGTACATCGAGGCCGTGCTGGCCCGCACCGCCGACCTGGCCCGCTCGGGTGAGCCCCTCCTGCTCGAGGTGGCGGGCGAACTGGGGCTGGACGCCGAGGAGTTCGACACCGCGCTGATCGACGGCCGGCATCTGCTGATCGTGGACGCGGACCAGGCCGAAGGCAAGGCGATCGGCGTCACCGGGACCCCGACGTATGTGATCGGCGACGAGCGGCTGGACGGCGGGAAGAGCCAGGAAGGGCTGCGCGCGCGCATCGAGGAGATCGCCGACCGCCTGCTCGCCGGCCAGGGCTGACCACCCGGCGTCCCGGCCCCGCTACAGCGCCTTGGCCAGGTTGTACTGCGTCACCTCGTAGCCGAGCGACTCGTACAGCCGCAGCGCGGGCGTGTTGGAGGCGAAGACGTGCAGGCCGAGCAGGCCGAGGCCGGCGTCGAGTGTGACGTCCTCCGCGAGGTGCATCAGCGCCCGGCCGTAACCGCGCCCCCGGTACTCCTCGCGCACCTCGACGTCGAACACGTAGCCGAGGTCCTCGCCGTCCGGCGTCTCACGTCGCGCCACCCAGACATGACCGACGACGGCTCCCTGGTGCACGAGGACATGGAAGTACATGCCGGGGGTGGCCAGGCCGTCCGGCAGATTCGTGGCGTGGTCGGTCTCGGACTTGCGCCGGGCCTGTTCCTCCGGAACGCCGCGCTCCACCCACTCCTGCGTGTAGATGCCGACGCTGGCGGCCGCCCACTCGTCGTACTCCCGCTCCGTCATGGGGCGTCCGGTGACCCCGGCCGGCAGCGCGGGGGCGGTCCGCCGGAGGGGCTTCAGCATGTTCCGGCTGCGCTCGGTGTAGCCCAGGACGGCCGCCAGGGCACGGGCGGCGGGATTGTCCACGGGGGCCACCAGGCTCACCTGCGTACAGCCCCAGCCGCGCAGCACTTCCTCGGCGGCGAGCGCGGCGATGGTCCCGCGGCCGCGCCTGCGGTGCTCCTCCTCGATGCCGAGCGACCGGAGTATGCCCGCCGAGGCCCCGAACGCCGGATCGGTGGAGATGCCGACGGCGCCCACGGGCCGCCCGTTGTCGCACACGTCGTACGTGCGTGCCCGCGCGCCGTCGGCGCCTTGCTGGACCGGCTCGGCCGGCCGGATGGTCGTGGTCATCAGGGTGTTCTATCCGCTGGACGGCGGGCCGTCACCCTCTTTACGGATTCCGGCTCTCCGGACCGGGCCGGGCTCACGGATCGAGGTCGCCCGCGGCGCGCTCGTCGAAGACCCGCATGGCCTTCGCCGTCACGGGCCCGGGGGCGCCGGGCAGCTCCCGCCCGTCGACCCGGTGGACGGCCTGGATGTCGCGGAGTGTGGAGGTCAGGAAGATCTCGTCGGCCCGCTCGAGCACGTCCAACGGCAGGTCCGTCTCCTGCGCGCCCGTCCACTCCACGGCGAGGGCACGGGTGATTCCGGCGAGGCATCCCGAGGCGACGGGAGGTGTGTGGACCCGGCCGTCGACGACGACGAAGACGTTGGAGCCGGTGCCCTCGCAGAGCCGTCCGACCGTGTTGGGGAAGAGCGCCTCCGAGGCGCCCTGCTCGTGGGCACGCGCGAGAGCGACGACGTTCTCGGCGTACGAGGTGGTCTTGAGGCCCGTCACCGCGCCGCGTTCGTTGCGCGTCCAGGGGACGGTGACGACGGCGGTGCTGTCGGGGCGGCGCACCGTCTCCCCCAGGGCGACAACCAGGCTGGGCCCGGCGTCGCCGCGGTCGGAGCCGAGCGGCGAGAGCCCACCGGTGTAGGTGATCCGCAGCCGTCCGAGTTCCATGGGATTGGCCTCGATGACGGCCGCCACCGCGCGGCGGACACCGTCGTGATCGGGGTCGGCCAGGCCCAGGCCCCTGGCGGAGCGCGTCAGCCGGTCGAGGTGACGGGTGAGGGCGAAGGGACGGCCCCCGGCGACCCGGACCGTCTCGAAGATGCCGTCCCCCACGGTCAGCCCGTGATCGAGCACGGACAGCCGGGCGTCATCGGCGTCCCGCAGTCCGCCGTTGACCCAAATCCTCATGACGCGGTCCTTCCTGTTTCCTCGTAGGCGCCCGACGCTACAGCGAGCAACCGCGAGGCCTTGAGCTCGGTCTCCGCCCATTCGCGCGCCGGATCGGATCCCCAGGTGATGCCGGCTCCGGTGCCGAAGCGGAGGAGGGGGGCGGGCCCCGTGCGGTCGATCCAGAAGGTCCGTATGCCGACGGCCAGTTGCGCGGTGCCCCGGTCCGCGTCCACCCAGCCGACCGCTCCGCAGTACGGGCCGCGGGGAGCTGTCTCGAGGGCGTCGATGATCCCCAGCGCGCTGGACTTGGGCGCGCCGGTGACGGAGCCGGGCGGGAACGCGGCGGTGAGCAGCTCGGGCCACCCGGCGCCGTCGGCGAGCCGCCCGCGCACGGTGGAGACGAGGTGGACGAGTCCCGGGTGCTTCTCCACGGCACAGAGATCGGGAACGCTCACGCTGCCGGCCGCGCAGACCCGGCCCAGGTCGTTGCGGACCAGATCCACGATCATCACGTTCTCCGCGTGGTCCTTCTCCAGCAGATCGTCCTCGGTGCGTCCGGTGCCCTTGATCGGACCGGATTCGACGGTCCGGCCGTCGCGCGCGAGGAAGAGCTCCGGGGAGGCGGTGGCGATCTCCACTCCGTGTTCCGGGAGCCGGATCGTTCCGGCGTACGGGGCCGGGTTGCCGCGGGCGAGCAGAGCGGTGAGGGCGTCCACGTCGGCCTGCGGGCCGGGCAGTGGCGCGGACAGGACCCGGCAGAGGTTGGCCTGGTAGACCTCGCCGGCCGCGATGTGTTCACGGATCCGTCGTACGCCGGCCATGTAGGCGTCCTCGTCGAGTGAGGACGTCCAGTCCTCCGGCCCGGGTCCTCGCCAGGCGCCGGGCACGGGGAGGGGGACCTCCTCGGACCGGACGGTGGCGAAGCGGGCACAGACGAGACGGCCCTCGAAATCGGCACATACCGCCCAGAAGCCGGAGGATTCAAGAGCCGCGGGATCGCTGGTGACGTCCCGCAGGCCGGAGGCGACGAGGCCACCGAAGCGGGCGAGGGGAGTGAGGTCGCGCACGTGACCGAGTCTAGGACGGCACGCGATGACCTGCGGCGGGCGGCGTTTGCGCAGCACGCTGCGCAAACGCGTTTTTGTGCTGGCCCGGGAATCCGCTAGAGTTCAACACGTCGCCGGGACGCGCAAGCGGAACGGGAAAGACAAGCGGACGTAGCTCAGTTGGTAGAGCGCAACCTTGCCAAGGTTGAGGTCGCCAGTTCGAACCTGGTCGTCCGCTCGCAGAAGGTGGGGGATCTTCCCGAACCCCCACCCCTGGTGGAGTGGCCGAGAGGCGAGGCAACGGCCTGCAAAGCCGTCTACACGGGTTCAAATCCCGTCTCCACCTCCAAGGACGATTAGCTCAGCGGGAGAGCACTTCCCTGACACGGAAGGGGTCACTGGTTCAATCCCAGTATCGTCCACCGATCCGCAAGGATCCCCGCGCGATTAGCTCAGCGGGAGAGCGCTTCCCTGACACGGAAGAGGTCACTGGTTCAATCCCAGTATCGCGCACGCAGTACACGCAGGGTCACCCTGCGCGATTAGCTCAGCGGGAGAGCGCTTCCCTGACACGGAAGAGGTCACTGGTTCAATCCCAGTATCGCGCACCAGCCGAAACCCCCGGTCGTATCTACGACCGGGGGTTTCGTCGTGCGTGGTGGGGGTCAGCCGGTGAAGAGCTGGGTGGCCTTGCGGGCGAGCTCGTACAGTCCGTAGCCGAACGGCACGGCGACCCAGAGCCAGACGAACACCATGAGTGGTTTACGACTGCTGGTGGACACGGGGGCTCCCTTCCGTCGTCTCGTGGAAGCGTGCGTGGACCGGGCGTATGCACTCGTTGGCCACGAAGCCGACGATCAGCAGCCCGATCATGATCGTCAACGAGGTCGTGTAGAGGCTGGGGCCACTGTGCCCGGCGCGCTCCCCCGCGTCCGCGACCCGGTTGACGATCAGCGGGCCGAGCACCCCCGCGGTGGACCAGGCCGTCAGCAGGCGGCCGTGGATGGCTCCCACCTGGTACGTGCCGAAGAGGTCCCGCAGATAGGCGGGTGCGGTCGCGAAGCCTCCGCCGTAGAAGGACAGGATCACGAGCGCGCAGCAGATGAAGACCGGCTTGGAGTCGTTGCCCAGCTGGGCGATGACCACGTACATGAGCGCGCCGACACCGAGGTAGACCCGGTACATGTTCTTGCGGCCGATCAGGTCCGATGTGGAGGACCACAGGAGGCGGCCGCCCATGTTGGCCAGGGAGAGCAGGGCGACGAAGCCCGCCGCCGCGGAGACCGAGACCGGGGTCGAGGTGTCCGCGAAGAAGTCCTGGATCATGGGCACGGCCTTCTCGAGGATGCCGATGCCCGCGGTGACGTTCATGCAGAGGACCACCCACAGGCACCAGAACTGCGGGGTGCGCAGGGCGTTGCGGGCGGAGACCTGGGCGTTGGTGACGAGCCTGCGGGTCTCCTGCTTCGGTTCCCAGCCGTCGGGGAGCCAGCCGTCCGGCGGCACCCGCACGAGGAAGACGCCGAGCGCCATGAAGGCGGCGTAGACGACCCCGTGGACGAGGAAGGCCGTGGCGATGCCGGAGCGGTCCGTACCGAAGCTCTCCAGCATCCCGGTGGACCACGGTGAGGCGATGAGGGCGCCGCCGCCGAATCCCATGATGGCGATGCCGGTCGCCATGCCGGGTCGGTCGGGGAACCACTTGATGAGGGTGGAGACCGGCGAGATGTAGCCGATGCCGAGGCCTATGCCGCCGATGAAGCCGTAGCCGAGAACGACCAGCCAGTACTGGCCGGTGGCGGCACCGAGCGCGGCGACGAGGAAGCCGGAGGAGAAGCAGATGAGCGAGACGAACATCGCCCAGCGGGGGCCGTTGCGTTCGACGAGGGTGCCGCCGAAAGCGGCGGAGAGGCCGAGCATGACGATGCCCAGCTGGAACGGGAGAGCACTGGCGGTGCCCGAAAGGTCGAGAGCGGATTCGAGCGGGGGCTTGAACACGCTCCAGGCGTAGGCCTGTCCGATGGAGAGGTGCACGGCGAGCGCGGCGGGCGGCACGAGCCAGCGGCTCCACCCCGGGGGCGCGACAGTTCGGGACCTGTCGAGGAAGTTCATGGACCCGCACTTTAGGCATCAGCCATGGCGATGACTAGATCATGAACGGAAGTCCGTCGACCGTATGCAATGCGGGTCCGGGCACCGGGCCCGGACCCGCCCTGCGGCACTACCCGCTCAGAAGGGCGGGATCAGGAGCTGAACAGCATCCGGCCGAAGCTCTTCTGGCGGTGGTGGCCGCCGTAGTGACCGCCCTGGTGCGGCGCTCCCCAGGCGGGGGCCTGAGCGGCGGGGTAGGCCTGCGGGGCGGGCGGCGCGGGCGGGGCCTGCTGCTGCCACTGCGTCTCCAGGCGGGCCAGGGACTCCAGCTCGCCGTAGTCGAGGAAAATCCCCCGGCAGCCGCTGCACTGCTCGATCTGGACACCGTTGCGGTTGTACGTGTGCATCTGGGCATGACACTTGGGGCACTGGATCATCGAATCGGCTCCTCAGTCGTGACGACGTCGCCGGATGCATGCCCGGCGGCGATCGCTTCACCCTACGACGTGCGTTCGGACACCAACTCGGGCGGGAGGGAGGCAATTCGGACACATGCATCGATCATCAACTGTTCCACCTCATCCGGACTGCGGTCCTCCGCCACGGACTTGGCCAGGGCGACGGCGGCCGTCTGCACCGTGAGCGCCCGCGCCGCCACGTCCAGCTCGGGCCAAGGGTCCCCTTCGGCTCGAACGGCCGGGCCGCCGGAGGCCCGGTAGGTGTCGAGGAAGCGCAGCCAGATCTCGGGCGGCAGCAGCCCGGCCGCGTACCAGGCGGCGGGTCGCGCCAGGTCCCAGGCGGGATCGCCGAGGCCCGCGTCGTCGATGTCGATCAGGAGCCAGGGTCCCTGCCGCGCGGGGTGCCGCACGAGCTGTCCGAGGTGCAGATCGCCGTGGCAGAGGAAGCCGTCCCGGTGCTCGGGCACCGGATTCTCGGCGCGGGCCCAGCCGGGCAGCCCGTGCCAGGCGGCCAGTACCGGTTCGGTGACCGGGTCCGCCGGCCGGGCCGCGCACATCCGCGCGACGGCCCGGGCGGCCTTGACCGGTCCGCGCATCGGCGGAAGCGGGTGGGGCGGTGGGGTGCGGTGCAGCCGGGCCAGGAGGACGGCGGCTTCCTCCCAGGGCGCGGCGTCGGGGTCCGAGGGGTCGACGGGTGCGCCGTACGGCCAGAGGCTCACGGTGCGGCCCTCGGCGCTGCCCGGCGGCCCGTCCGGGGCGGGGAGCGGCGGGAGCAGGATTCCCGCCAGCCGGGGAGAGGCTGCCAGGGACAGGCGTGCCGCCAAGGCGGGCGTCTCCGAGTCGGGCGCGTGGGCTTTGGCGACGACCGGGCCGCTGCGGACCACTGTGCCGTCGGGACGGTCCGCGAGCACCTGGGGCGGGGCGCACGCACACTCCGTGGCGGTGTGTGCGCTGTCGTGCGCGAGGTCGCCCAGCGCGCGTACGACAGGGGTGGTGGTCATCGGCTCGGCTCCCGCTGAGGTGGTCGGCCGGCCCCGCGGCCGGTCCCGGCCGTGATCGTACGCGGCCGCTCCGGAAAAGGTCCGCTCCGAAAAGGGTCCGGACAGCGCGATGTCCGGCCAGCTCCCCAGCTGGCCGGACAAACGCTGCCGCCCGCCGCACCCCCGTCCCCACGGGGCTGTTGGCCGGATGTCCCGGTCCGGACCGCTCTTCCGGACCCGGGGCGCCGCTCAGCGCCCCAGCATCACGCCCACGGACGACGCCTGTGTGACCACTGCTTCCCAGCCGCCGAATACGACGACCAGCAGGGCCGCCAGGGGAAGAACCATGGCTGTGGCCACCAACGGGTGGCGCGTGCCGGACGGGCGTACGCCGAACGAGGCGTATGCCCTGCGTCCTTGCGTGCGGATGATGGTCCGCGCGGCCGTGTCCGCCATGGTTCCTCTCCTGACCTGTTCCGGAGCGGCGGGCGTCTGGCCTCGGGGGACGAGTTCCACGCCCGCCGCTTGACTTCAAGATTAGGGAGGCGGAACCCACCCGGCGTCATGCCCGCGTACCGAATCCCGGGCCTCCCGGAGGATGAGCCGACCACCTTCGGTGTACTCCCCTGGGTGGAGAAGAGGTGATGGTTACGGCACCCAGCACCTAGGGGGCGGCCGCAAAGTCCCCCCTGGGAGGGGCCGCGAAGTCCCGCGTGCTGCCGGCCGGGCGTGGTCCGCCCCGACCGGTGCGGGCAGGGGAAGAGACCGCCACCGCCCCATGACCAACGGGCAGCGGCGGTCTCTTCGCCAGGTCAGTCCTTCCCGCTCGCCATGGCGAGGAGGCGGTCGAAGACCGCCGGGTCGGCCCGGACACCGTCATGGGCGTGATCGGGGGTGACCCAGGTGCGCAGCCCGCGGACCCCTCCGGCGGTGGCCAGGGAGTGCTCGCGGTCGACGTACATGTCGTCCTGGTAGACGGCGGCCACGACGGGCACCTCGTTGGCCGCCAGCCGGCCGAGGTCGTAGAGGGCCGGCCAGTCGGTGCGTGCGGCGAGGACTTCCGCGGCGCCCCGCAACGGGACGAGTGAGGGGTCCTCGTCGAACTGCCAGGGATAGACCATCTCGCCGGTGAAGCGGACCGGGCTGCCGGGCTCGGCGTCGAAGGCGGGGAACTCCTGGCGGACGCGGTGCGCGGACCAGTCGGTGGGGCGGGGTCCTCGGGCGTATATCGGCTCGTGGAGCGCGGCGTAGAGGGGTCGTTCGGCGAAGGACACCGCGGCGTCCACACCCCGGAGGAACGTGTCGGTGAGCTCGGGGCCGCGGACGCCGTCGGTGAACGCGGACTCCAGGAGGTAGTGGAGCGAGTCGAACTTCGCCGAGGTGCCGAAGGTGATGCCGAGCGTCTGGAAGCGGCGCACGGTGAGCCGCTCGCCGGTCGGCATGCGTACGTCGTGCGCTTCCAGGTGCGCGGCGACGGTGTCGGCGAGCCGCTGGTCACCTGGGTAGCGCGCGAAGTAGCGCTCGTTGTGGGCGAGGGTGCGGGCGTAGGCAGCCCGGTACACGTCGTCGGCGTGACCGGTCAGTGCCGGCAGGCCGCCGGTGATGTAGGCCTGGGCCAGTCCTTCGGGCGCGAGGCTGAGGTAGGTGAGGGTGGCGAACCCGCCGAAACTCTGGCCGAGTACGCTCCACGGCCGTTCGTCCTGGAAGTAGCGGCGCAGCAGTTCGGCGTCCCGGACGATCGAGTCGGCCCGGAAACGGCCGAGATGGTCGGCCGCGGCCCGGTGGTCCGTGCCGAAGCGGGCGAGGGTGAGCCGGTCGGCGGGGGTGGAGCGTCCGGTGCCGCGCTGGTCCATCAGGACGACGCGGTGGCCGACGAGGGCGCGCCGGAGCCAGGCGCCTGCCGCGTTCGGCCGTTCGGCCCGGCCGCCCGGGCCGCCCTGGAGCCAGAGCAGCCGGGGAAGGTTCTCGTGTTCCCGGCCCTCGGCGACCACTTCGCGGGCGAACAGGCTGATGGCCGGGCCTTCGGGGTTCTGATGGTCGAGCGGCACATCGAGGGTGTGGTCGGTGCAGACCAGGCCGCCGTGGCGGTAGGAGACGGGCGGAGGCGTGGACATGGGCGCTCCTTGTCGCGGGAGAGGGGCTGGTTCGGGACGGGGACGGCGGTCCGGTCCCGCCGGGGTGACGCGTCGTCGGCGGAGCCGGCCCGGGTGCGCGTCCCGGCGGGGACGGTACGCGCACGGAG
>NZ_JBHWZS010000233.1:0-13669 GCF_042728155.1 Streptomyces sp. NPDC060209 | reverse complement strand
GCGTTCCGGGTGTCCGGAACGCCTCGCCCCCCGTCCCCATCGGGGAGGGGCCCTCGTTCAGAGGGACAGCCATACCGCCGTGTCCGGGGGCACCGTGCCGTCCGGGAGCGGGCCACTGGCGAGCAGGACCCGCGCGCCCTCCGGCAGCGGGACCGCCGTCGCCGACGCGTTGAGCAGGCAGCGGAAACCGTCTTCCCGGTCGAAGCACACCGTCCCGGGCTCTGCGTCCACCCAGGTCAGCGACTCCGGCATGCCGACCAGGCGATCCCGGCGCAGGGCCAGCGCGGAGCGGTAGAGGTTGAGGAAGGACTCCGGGTCGGCGTGCTGGGACGCCACGCTCAGTCCGGACCAGGCCGTCGGCTGCGGAAGCCAGGGGGCCGCCCCGGACGCCTCGGGTGAGAATCCCAGCGAAGGCCCGGACCCGCTCCACGGCAACGGCACCCGGCACCCGTCCCGCCCCCGGTCCGACCCGCCCGACCGCACGTAGGTGGGGTCCTGGATCAGGTGGTCAGGCAGGTCCTGCACCTCGGGGAGGCCCAGCTCGTCTCCCTGGTAGACATACACCCCGCCCGGCAGGGACAGCGTCAGCAGCGCCGCCGCCCGGGCCCGGCGGCGGCCGAGCACCGAATCGCTCGGGTCGAGCAGCCGCTTGTCGCCCATGTCGAACGACGTGTCCTCACGCCCGTACCGCGTGACGTGGCGGATCGTGTCGTGGTTGGACAGGACCCAGGTGGGCGGCGCCCCCACCGGCGCGTGCCCGGCGAAGGTCTCCTCGACGACCCGGCGCAGCGCGTCCGCGTCCCACGCGCAGCACAGGAAGTCGAAGTTGAACGCCGAGTGCAGCTCGTCGGGGCGCAGATAGCGGGCCGACTGCTCGGGGGTCGGCAGCCAGACCTCCCCGACGAACGTGCGGTCACCGTCGTAGGTGTCGAGGATCTTGCGCCACGAGCGGTAGATGTCATGCACCGCGTCGCAGTCCTGGTAGGGCAGGTCGGTGATGTCCGGGTCCGGCCCGACGTCGGGCAGGCCGGGCTTCTTCGCCAGGCCGTGGGCGACGTCGATGCGGAAGCCGTCCACGCCCCGGTCGAGCCAGAAGCGCAGGACGTCCTCGAACTCGGCGCGCACCTCGGGGTGCTCCCAGTTCAGGTCGGGCTGTTCGGGCGCGAACATGTGCAGGTACCAGGGCCCGGCGGTGCCGTCGGCCTCCGTCACCCGGGTCCACGCGCTGCCGCCGAAGTACGAGGTCCAGTCGTTGGGCGGGAGTTCGCCTCCCTCTCCCCTCCCGGCGACGAACCAGAAGCGTTCGCGCTCCGGGGACCCGGGACCCGCGGCGAGCGCTTCACGGAACCAGATGTGCTGGTCGGAGCAGTGGTTCGGCACCAGGTCGATCAGGACGCGCAGCCCGTGCTCATGGGCCTCGGAAATGAGCAGCTCCGCCTCGGCGAGGGTCCCGAAGAGCGGGTCGATGTCGCGGTAGTCCGCCACGTCGTAGCCGCCGTCGGCCATCGGCGAGGTGTACCAGGGGTTGAACCACAGGGCGTCGACGCCGAGCTCCCGCAGGTACGGGAGGCGGCTGCGGACCCCGGCGAGATCGCCGGTGCCGTCCCCGTCGCCGTCCGCGAAGCTGCGTACGTAGATCTGGTAGATCGCGGCGTGCCGCCACCAGTGGGTGGTCACTGAGACTCCTTGCTCGGTATATATGAGGTGGTGCGGGCCCGCAGGTCAGGGGCGGGCCCGCACCGGTTTCGGGCTACCAGCCGGTGTTGCCGGCGCCCCGGGTGATCGTGAAGCCACCCGCACTGGAGAGACCGCCCGCGGCCGCGCCGCTCACGGTCACGCGGGAGAAGGTCCCGGCCCCCGCGGAGTTGATCTCGATGCCGTACGAACCGGCCTTGTCGATCTTCAGCCCGTCGACGGTGAGCGCGCTGACGTTCTTCTGCCAGGACACGAGCAGCCCGCTGTAGGTGCTGTCGAGGATCTCGTTGTCCTTGACCAGGACGGGCGCGGTGATGTCGGAGGAGTCGGCGTAGATCCACAGGGCGCCGAGCTTGCTCTGCCAGTTGGGTTCGTAGCCGCCGGTGCGCGTCAGGGTGTTGCGCTGCACGGAGGTCGTCCCGCTGAAGGGGACCGGGGCGAAGCGGCTGCTGATGGCGATGCCCGAGGAGCCCGTCACCGTGTCGGCCAGGAGGTTGTCCTCGACCCGGTTGCCGTGGCCGCCGTAGATGCCGACGGTGTTGGCGAGCATCGGGAGCTGCACCGTGTTGAAGCGGAACGCGCTGTCCGTGACCGCCTGGGCCTCGGAGAACATCGCGAGCCCGTCGTCACCGGTGTTGCGGACGCTGCTGTGGGAGACCTCGGTCGCCCTGGTGCCCTTGTGGAGGTTGACGCCGTCCGCGAAGGTGTCGCGGATGCGGAGCCCGGAGGCGTACAGGCCGTTGGTCGGGGCGTCGATCCAGAGGCCGACCTTGGTGTGCTGGATCCAGAGGTTCGTCAGGGTGGATCCGTTGCCGAAGTCTCCCTCGACAGCCGCGTCGAAGTTGGCGTCGTCGCGGTAGGAGACGTCCCCGGCGATCATGAGGTCCTGGACGTTGCTGGTTCCGCCGCGTCCGAAGAGCCCGCCCTTGCCGTTCTTGCCGCGCAGCACGGTGTACCACTGGCCGGCACCGCGAAGGTCGGCTCCGGCGAGGTCGATGTGCCCCGAGATGTTGTACGTGCCGGTCGGCAGCCAGAGGCCCTTGCCCTGTGACGTGGCGGTGCTGACGGCCGCGTTGAGGGCACCGGTGTCGTCGCCCGCGTCGTTCGGGGTGACCCCGAGCGTGGTCGCGGAGACGAAGCCGGTGGACGGCATGGGCAGCGCGGCGGGCGCGTTCTCCGTCTCTACGAGGTCCAGCGTGTAGGAGGCGGCGGTGTCGCCCGCGTCCTTCTGGAACTTCAGCACGGTGCCCGCCGGGAGCGTCCCGGTCAGGAGGGTGCGGGTCTCGTCGAAGAAGTGGTGGCCCGAGCCCTGGGAGGGGTCGTTGGTGTAGGGGTAACCGCCGTAGACCCAGCTGTACTTGGAGGTGAGGGGCAGGTCCCGGAGCTGGGTGCCGTCGGCGTAGACGCTCAGTGTGGTGTCGATGCCGGTGCCTGCCGCGTTGTCCGGGACGGAGTAGCGCAGGGTCAGGGCGTTGGCGGGCTTGGTCAGCGTGAACTGCACGTATTCGCCGGTGGCGTCCAGGACGACGGCCTTGCGGCCCGACGCCTCGGACGGGACGGTCAGATAGGTGCGGTCGGGACCGGTCGTGCCGGCGTTCGTGCTGCCGTTCTCCGCCTCGTAGGCGGTGTACGGCACGGTGGCGCCCCGGGTGTCGTTGGGTGTGGAGCCGGTGACTCCGATCCCGTCGAGCTGGAGGGTGCCGTTGTCCCCGGAGGCGGTCCGCAGGGTGACGTGGTTGAGCGCGGCGCGCAGCGGGACGTCGGTGGCGGCGCTCTTCCAGGCGCCCCCGGTGCCGGGCAGGGTCAGCCGCCGGACAGTGGTGCCGTTGGCCAGCAGGGTGACGGTCGACGCGGTGGCGTCGGGGGTGCTGTAGCGCACGGTCACGGGGTACGTCGCTGCGCTGGGGGCGTTCACCGCGAAGACGGCGCGTGCACCGGTGGCGGTGAAGCCGGAGAGGTAGGCGCTGCCCTCGTAGCCCGTGGCGGCGGTGGCCTTCGCCGGTCCGCCGGAGGCGAAGGCGTCCTCGGCCTGATGGGTCAGGGTGGTGGGGCCGCCGGGGTCGGTCGGCGTGGTGGGCGTGGCCGGGGTGAGGCTGTCGATGTTGACGTTGCCGCTGTCGGCCGCGGTGAACGTCCAGGCGACGGTGTTGGCCCCCTTCGCGTACGTCACCGCCTCCTCCCGCGTGGCCCAGGTGTCCCAGTTCGCGGTTGCCGGCAGGCTGACCTGGCGGACCTCGGCCCCGTTGACGTACAGGCTCAGCGTCATCGTCGCGCCGGTGCCGTTCGCGTACCGCAGGGACACCGAACCGGCTCCGGCCTCGGCGGAGTTCACGTCGAAGGAGACGGAGGCGGAGCCCTTGTTGGCGTCGGTGAGGCCGCCCGCGAAGCCCGTGCCCGTGAAGTCGGAGTGGTCGGTGGCGGCGACGGCACCGCCCGAGAGCCGCGCGGACTCCGCCTCCAGGGCGCCGGAGGGGGTCGGGGTCCCGGTGTCGGCGGAGGTGTCGACGGTGCTGTTGTCGATGTTGACGTTGCCGCTGTCGGCGCCGGTGAACGTCCAGGCGACGGTGTTGGCCCCCTTGGCGTAGGTGACCGTCTCCCGTTGCGTGGCCCAGGTGTCCCAGTTCGCCGTCGGCGCCAGGCTGACCTGGCGGACCTTGGCCCCGTTGACGTACAGGCTCAGCGTCATCGTCGCGCCGGTGCCGTTCGCGTACCGCAGGGCTACGGAACCGGTGCCCGCGGCCTGGGCGGTCACGCCGAAGGACACCGAGGCGGCGCCCTTGTGGGCGTCGGTGAAGCCGCCGACGAAGCCGGATCCGGTGTAGCCGCTGTGATCGGTGGAGACGGCGGCGCCCCCGGACAGCTGGGCCGATTCGGCTTCCACCGTGACGGTGGCCGCCTGTGCGCCCCCTGCCCCGTACAGCACGGTGCCGAGCAGGGAGACGAGGACGGGGAACGTGAGCCGGACAGCGGCTCGGGAGCGCTTTCTTGGTGCAGGAGACACGTCTGTGTGTCCTTCCTGTGGGGGTGGGTCAGCCCTTGAGACTGCCCGCGGTGAGACCCGCGATGATGTGGCGCTGGAAGACCAGGAAGAGGGCGAGCAGGGGGACGCTCGCCATGACCATCCCGGCCAGGAGCTGGTTGGCCGGCATGAACTCCGAGAGCCGGTTGAGCGCGACGGTGATGGGCTGCTTCGCCTCGTCGGGGAGGACGAGCATCGGCCAGAGGAAGTCCTTCCAGACCCCCACGACCGCGAAGATCGACACGACGGCGAGCACCGGCCGGGACAGTGGCAGGACGACCGAGACCAGGACCCTGAGCGTGCCCGCCCCGTCGATCCGCGCGGAGTCGAGGAGTTCGGCGGGGATCTGGTCGAAGAACCGCTTGAGGATGAAGATGTTGAAGGCGTTGGCCGCGGCGGGCAGCCAGATCGCGAACGGTGTGTTGATGAGGTTGACGTGGAAGAGCGGCACGTCGACCACCGTCAGATACGTCGGTACGAGCAGCGCCGACACCGGCAGCATCAGGGTCGCCAGCATCATGCCGAGGACGACGTTGCCGAGCAGGGGCCGCAGCTTGGACAGGGCGTAGGCGGCGGACACGTCGACCAGCAGCTGGGTCAGCCAGGCACCGAGGGCCAGCACCAGCGTGTTGAGGAAGAAGTGGCCGAGTCCGACGTTCGTCCAGGCATCCGTGTAGCTCTCGGGGTGCCAGCTCTCGGGGAAGAGGCTGAGATTCGGGTCGGCGAGCTCGGACGACGACTTCACCGCTCCCGTCGTCATCCAGTAGAGCGGGAAGACGAAGGCGATCGTGAAGCCGGTCAGTGTGGCGACGAGCACGAAGCGGTAGAGGAACCGGCCGGTTCGCCGGGTCATCTCGGCGGGCGCGATCAGTGTGCGTACGGGGGTTTCGGCGGCCATGGCGACGGTTCCTCTCAGCCCTTGCTGCGGGTCAGGCGCAGATAGACGACGGAGAAGAGGCCGAGCACCACGAAGAGCAGGGTGCTCATGGCGCTGGCCAGGCCGAAGTCGTTGTAGACGAAGGCGTAGCGGTACAGGAGGAGGAGCACGGTGACGGTGGCGTCGTCGGGACCGCCGCCGGTGAGGACGAAGGGCTCGACGAACACCTGCATCGTGCCGATGACCTGGAGCAGCAGCGTGATCATCAGGATGAAGCGCATCTGCGGGATCGTGACGTGCCACAGCCGCTGCCGGATCGACGCACCGTCGAGCTCCGCCGCCTCGTACAGCTCGCCGGGGATACCGCCGAGTGCCGCCAGGTAGATCAGGGTGGTCGTGCCCATGTTGGCCCAGGTGGAGACGAGGACCAGGGACACCATGGCGAGGTTCTCCGACTCCAGCCACTGCTGGGCCGGCAGCTGGAAGACCTCCAGCACGTTGTTGAACAGGCCGGGGCCGGGGTCGTAGAACTGGCGCCAGAGCAGCATGGTGACGATCGGCGGCAGCATGACCGGGAGGTAGACGGTCATGCGCAGGTACGAGCGCCCGTGCCGCAGTTCGTTCAGGATGACGGCGGTGGCGAACGGTGCGGCGAAGCCGAACACGAGGGCGAGCAGGGTGAAGTAGCCGGTGTTCTGCCAGGCGGTCAGGAACAGCGGGTCGTCCACCAGCCGCCGGAAGTTGTCCAGGCCCACCCACCGGGCGGGTTCGGCGAAGTTGACCTGCTGGAAGCCGAGCAGGACCCCGCGCACGATCGGGTACCAGGAGAAGAGCGCGAAGCAGAGCACTCCCGCGGCGAGGAAGAGGTAGGCGACCAGGTTCTCCCGCACGGCCCGGCGCAGCCGGGGGTTTCCCGCCGGCGTCCCGGTCCGGGGCACGGGCCCGGACGGGGAGCCGTCTTCGTCGGTGACCTTCTCCGCTGCGGTGGAGAGCGGCTGGAGGGACATCGTCACGTCACTTCACCGAGGCGAGGATGGTGTCGGCCTTCTTGGCCGCCGCGGCCAGGAGCGCGTCGATGTCCGCGTCCTCCTTGGTGAGCACGGACTGCATGACGCCGTCGAGGACGGTGTAGAGCTGCTGGGCGTTGGGCGGCTCGACCTTGGTCTCCACCTGCGCGTTGCGCTCGATGAACGGCTGGTAGTTCTTCACCGGGGTGTTGGCGTACTGCTCGTGGATCCTGTCGACCTCCGCCTGCGCCTCGCCGGCGAACAGCCGGGGCTGCGGCAGCCCGATCGGCACGCCCGTCTCCTTGGACCGCTTGCTGTCGACCTTCTCCCGCTCGGGGCTCCGCAGGTACTTCCACTGGACCCAGGCCAGCCCGGCCTTGATCTTCTCCGGCGAGGCCTTCGGGTTGAACATGAAGCCGTCGCCGCCACCGAGGGTCGCGGTCCCGGGCAGCGCGGCCAGGCCGTACTCCTCGTACTGGCGCTCGAACTGCTTGACGATGGTGGGGATGTTGTCGGGGCCCGCCATGTACATCCCCAGCTTGCCGGAGCCCATCATCTTCTGGACGTCGGCTATCTCCAGGAGCTGACGGGTGCCCATGCTCTTGTCCGTCCAGCGCATGTCGTGCAGGGCGTTGAGCGCCTTGCGGCCCGCCTCGCTGTCGAAGGCGGCCTTCCAGCGGCCGTCCTGCTTCGTGGCCACCTCCCCGCCCATGGAGTAGATCCACGAGGTGAGGTGCCAGCCGCCCTGGTTGTTCTTGCTGTAGTCGGCGTATCCGACCGTGCCGTCACCGAGCGCGCTGATCTTCTTCGCGGCGGTGCGGACCTCCTCCCAGGTGGCCGGCGGCTTGTCGGGGTCGAGACCGGCCTTGGCGAACAGGTCGCGGTTGTAGAGCAGGCCCATCGAGTAGTTGCCGGTGGGCAGGCCGTACGTCTTGCCCTCGGCGTCCTTGAAGACCTTCATCAGCGCCGGGTCGATGTCCTCGAAGTACGGCACGTCGCCGACGTACTTGCTGATGTCGGCAGCCTGGCGGCGCTGGATCAGTCCGGCGGGGTCGGTGAAGTAGACGTAGTACACGTCCTCCAGCTGGCCGCCCGCGAGCTTGGCGGCGAAGGTCTTCGGGTCCATCTGGCCCTCGCGGGCGTCGATCTTGATCTTCGGGTGGCTCTTCTCGAAGGCCGCGACGTCCTCCATGAAGTTCTTGCGGTCGACGGCCTGCGTCTTGGCGGGCATGCCGTTCACGCTGATCGTGACCACGCCGTTCTTGTCCACGCCGGACGGCGAGTCTCCGGAGCCGCCGCAGGCCGTGAGGGCGAGGGAGAGGGCGACGGCCGTCGCCGAGCCGAGAAGCTGACGTCTGCTGATGCCGGGCATGCCAACCATGGGGATCGTGCCTTCCTGGGGGTCCGCTGCGGGGTTGTCGGACCCCGAGCACTGAGCTGCGCCGAAGGTAGAAGCCGGTTACGCAAGAAGTCAATGCATCTACGCAAGAAAGTAATCTCAGCGGCTTGTGCAAGAAACACGACACCCGTCCGGCCCTCTCAGTTCGGCCGGGCGGCGGTGGACCCCCGGACGATCAGCTCGGTGTCGAACATCATCAGCTCGTTTGCACCCGCGAGGCCGTCGATCTGCGCCGCCAGTGAGGCCACGACCGCCGAGGCCATCGCCTGGATCGGCTGCCGGGCAGTGGTCAGCGGCGGGGCCGTGGCCACCATGAACGGAGAATCGTCGAACCCGACCACCGAGAGGTCCCGGGGCACGGACACCCCTTGCCTGCGGGCGCCACGGACAGCCCCGAGCGCCAGGGCGTCACTGGCGCAAACGATTCCGGTGACCCCCTCCGCCAGGAGCCGCGGCAGCGCGGTGGCACCGCCCTCCATCGTGAAGAGCGCGTGCGCCACCATCCGCCGCCATTCGTCCGCGGCGATACCGCGGCGTGCGCAGAAGGCGGCGAAGCCGGCGAGCTTCCTGGCCGAGGGGACGTGCCCCACCGGACCGAGGATCATGCCGATGCGTTCGTGCCCCAGCGCCGCAAGGTGGGTCAGCGCCTGGTCGGCGGCCAGCGCGTCGTCCACCCTGACCTGAGCGACGCCCGTGTTCTCGTCGGCGGCGTTGAGCAGCACCATCGGGACCCTGCGTTCGCGCAGCGCACGGCCGTGTTCGGGGCCCGCGTCGGCGTAGCTGGCGCCGATGAAGACGATGCCGCCGATGTTCTGCTTCAGCAGCATCTCGATGTAGTGCGCCTCGGAGACACCGTCGGCGGTCCTGGTGCAGAGCACCGGTATGAGGCCGCGCTTGTTGAGCAGTCCGCACAGGGCCTCGGCGAACGCGGAGAAGATCGGGTTCTGCAGATCGGGCACGACCAGGCCGATCAGCGCGGCCCGCTCGGCCCGGTAGCGGCTCGGCCGCTCGATCCCGCAGACGTCCAGTGCGCTCAGCACCGCTTCGCGGGTCGCGCTCGCCACATCGGGACTGCCGTTGAGCACACGGCCGACCGTCGCCTCGCTGACACCCGCGTACTCGGCCACCTGAGAGAGTCGTCGTTTCGTCACGGAGCTCACCCTACAAAGAGCTACGCAAAAATGAAGATCACTTACGAAAGAAAATGACTTTCCCTGCGGAGCGGCCACCGGAAGGCGCGCACAGGGGCACGCAGAGGGGTGCGAGCGGCGCACGCGAAGGCCTGCGGGGCGAGCGCGGTGAGAGGTCCCGGGGCGGAGCACGGTCGGGCCACGCGGTGGGGTGTGGCCGGGGCCACGCGGCAGGGCGCGGGCACGTGTCATCAGCACGCCCGAGGACCAGGTATTATTTTCGAGTCAGCAGGCGCCGTTAGCTCAGTTGGTTAGAGCAGCTGACTCTTAATCAGCGGGTCCGGGGTTCGAGTCCCTGACGGCGCACAGACACCACAGTGGGCGGTCTCCTTTCAAAGAGACCGCCCACTGTGCGTCGTGCCGCGTCAGAACTGCACGTCGGAGCACGCGTAGAACGCGTTGCTGGTGTCCGCGACGTTCCAGACGGCCAGGATGATGTGCTTGCCGGTCTTCTGGGTGGGCATCGAGCCCTGGTGCGTCAGCGTCGCCGGGGGCTGCTGGTTCCCGTACGGCACCGTCATGAAGGGCTGCGATTCCAGGGCGGCCCTGGTGAGCGGCTTGGTGGAGTCCCAGCCGCTCTTGGTGATGTAGTACCGGAAGTCGCTCGTGGAGTGCCGGGCGGTGAACTGCCAGCGGAAGCTGTAGCCCTGCCCCGAGGTGACCTTGGTGGTGGGCCAGGCGCCACCACGCGGGTCGTCGAGCTGGGCGAACTGGCTGTTCCCGCCGGAGCAGATCTTGCCGTCCGCCGGTCCTGCCGCCGGGAAGCCCTTGGGGCCCTCGACGCTCTGCGGCTCCCACTGGATGTTGCCGCAGCCGGTGACGGTGCCGTTGGCACAGAGCTTCTGCCGGCTGATGGGGGAATCCGTGTAGCCGTGACTGCTGGCGCTGCCGGTCGCGAACATGGAGACGCCCGCTATCGCCAGGCCGATGACGGCCGCGCTTGCCCTTTTCCGCATGCTGTGTCGCTCCTCGAGAACGTGGGGGATGTTCTGGGGATGATCTGAGCTGTGCTGCGCGCATCACTTGCGGTCTAGACCAAGTCCAGATTATTGACGCGGCATGAACATGTCCAGACCAATGTGGATCGGGTTTCAGCGCGCACTCCCGTGCAACCGGAAGCGATCAGACCCCGTCTCCGCCGCCCCGTCCGGTGTAGAAAGCCACCGTCAGATCCCTGACCAGGGCCTTGTGTTCGTAGGCGTCGAGCTCGACGATGCCTCGCGCTGTCAGCCGGCCGACCGTGTCGTCCACCGCGTCGACCAGGGAGGTCAGCACTCCGTCCCGGTGTTTCGCGTCGATGGCCGCCACCCGGCACCGCTGCATGGCGGCAGCGACCTCAGGGGCGTACTCGATCCCGGTCGGCTGCGCGGAGTACACCTCGATGCCCACGGGCACGCAGTCCGCCTTCAGCATCCGGGTCAGCGCGTCGCCCACCGCCTCCGCGTCGCGCAGCGTGTGGGTGTCCTCGTGGAAGGCGTCTGCGGGCAGCTGCGAGAGCACCCGGGCCAGGGCCGCCTCCACCTGGTCGCGCAGATACCGCTCGTGGTCCGCGACACCGAGCGTGGCCCGCACGGTGTCCTTCACCCGCCACACGACGAGGACCACGGCCCGCAGAGCGGTACCGCTCGCGTCCACGGCGGGCAGCGGCTCACTGCGCCAGTGCCGCAGGCGTACGTCGACCCGGCGGCGCCGCAGGAGCGGGGAGATCCAGAGGAGGCCGGCGCGCCGGACGCTGCCTCGGTAGTCGCCGAAGAGTGTCAGCACCGAGGCGTGTCCGGCCCTGCCCCGCCCGAGACCGCAGCACGTGAAGAGCACCACGGTCACCAGCAGCGCGAGCAGGGCCCAGGCCCCGGTGCCGATGCCGTCGTCCGGGCGCGCCCCGAGTCCGAGCCGGCCGGTCACGGCGGCGGGCAGCGCGCCTTGCCACCACACCACGGCGAGTCCGGCGGCCACCCCCGCCGTCGCGATGAACAGGGCGGCCCAGCCGGGCAGTACGGGGCCGGGCCGCTCGGTCAGCCGGGGGTCGGTGAGGGGCGAGGGCCGGGTGGGCGCCTGCACCTGGGGGGAGCGCGGCATGGGGGGACGGCGGTCGCCGGGCCGCCGCGTGTTGCCGGTCCCGGCGGTGGTGCCGCCCGGGGCGGCGGCCGGGCTGTCGGGGTCGTCGTCGCGGAAGAGCAGGTGTACGGGGATGGTCGCGGTGGTCTCGGTGGCGATGACGGGCTGCCGTCGCCCGACACCCCACCAGGCGACCGGGTCCGCGGCACCGACGGTGAGCGTCACCGGGGCGCGCTGCTCGTCGCCGGACAGCCGGGGAGCACCCGGCACAGACCTGGGCTCCTCGTCGCCGAGCGACCGGAACCCGCCCGGCACGGGCTTGTGGAGATCCGGCTGCCCGTCCCCCGGCCCGCCCCCAGGGCCCGCCGGGGCGGAGCCGTCATCCGTGTCCTCGCCGGCGACCGCTTCCGGGCCCGGCTGCGGACCCTGCACCGGCTCCGCGCCCAGGTCGAGGTCGAGGTCCGCCGGGGTGGCCCGGCCCACCACCGCCACCGCGTCCAGGGCCGGCCCCAGATCCGCCGGGACGTCCTCGTCCCCCACCGTCAAAGGCGCGTCAGCCAAGTGCACGTCCGGCATGGGCAGCACGTCCTCAACGGCGGACGCGTCCACCACCGCAGGCGCGTCCACCGTGTCCCCGGCGGGTTCCCTCACCGGGTCCGGCCCCGTGCCGGGCCCCGGCAGCCCGGCCCCGTATCTCTCGGTCACCGGCGGCACCGCCGCCCGCGCCTCTGCAGGGGCGTCCCCCACGCAGGGTCCGGGCACGACCACCCGCGTGTCCCGCTCGCCCAGCTCGTCCCACTCGCCCCGTACGTTCTCCGTGGATCGCATTCCCGCCTCCGTCATGTCCGTTCCGTCGCTTCAGCCGTCACGCGAAGAGCCGTCGCCATGTCTCCGGCCCCGGATATCCGTCGGCCGCACTCCCGCTCCAGCCCTGAGCGCGCTGGAACGCCTCGACGTTGCGGCGGTCCGCCTCCGTCCAGCGCCGGCCGGGGCCCGTCACGTAGTGAGTGCCGTGTCCCTTCTTCACCAGCTGGGCGCCGAGCTTCTGGACGTGGTCGTTGGACTGCCCGGGAGCGAAGAAGCTCTTCCCGGGGTACGCCACGGCCCCGCTCGTGGTGCCGCCGGTCCCGGCGGTGGGGATCTTGTGCCCGGTGCCCTTGAGCAGCAGGCTCCAGGTGCCCGGGCCGGGGACGCCGTCCGCGTCCTTGCCCTTCCACCCCTGGGCCAGCTGGAACGCCTGCGTCGCCTTCTTGTCCGCGTCGCTCCAGCGCGGCCCCGCGCCCGTCTTGTAGAAGCGCTTGCCGCCCTGCGCGATGAGCAGCTGCCCGAGCCGGGTGACATGCGCGTTGTTCGCACCGGGGGCGAATTTCGCGGCGCCGGGGAACGCGGTGGCCGAGCCGCTGCTGCTCGCGCCGCTGACGATGCCCTTGTAGCGGTAGGCCACGTACTTGGAGGAGTTGCTCCAGTACGCCATCGGCGTCGTCGCCGCACGCGTGTGCGGGCTGGTCTGCTCGTACGCCAGGTAGTGACTGTGCGTGTGGTCGGTCCAGCCGCCGAACACCGTGACGTGCGACCCCACCGCGGGGTCCGCCAGATTGTGGAAGAGGAGGATGTCGCCGGGCTCCAGGTCGGCCCGGGCGATCTTCGTCCCGAAGGTGGCGAGGCTGCCGGTCCACTCGTTGCTGCCGAGGTTCCATGCCATCGACACGAAGCCCGAGCAGTCCTGGCGGTAGCCGTCCGACCAGTACGCCGCCATGTCGTACGGGACCTTCGCCGTCACCCATTTCTTGGCGCGGTTGATGATGTCGGTCCGGGTCGTCGTGCGCTGCGCGGTGTCCGGCGCGGAGGGCGGCCCCGAGGCTCCGCCGCCGCTCAGGGGCCCCACCGTGCCCTGCGGGGTGGGCGGCTGGGGGTCCGCCACCCTGCCGGCGGGGGTGTCCCGTCCGGCGGCGGTGGCAGCGGCCTGGCCCGCCCCGCAGGACAGGACCACCCCCGCCGCGGTGACGAGGACCAGCGCGCGCCGCGCACCATGCGCGGCGGGGTGGCCGCCGTGTCGTACGGGCAGCGCGGCAGCCGTACGACGACGACGGGCGCAGCCCGGACAGCCACAGTCGGCGGCGGGTTCGTACTCCTCGAAGACCGGCACAGTCATGCGACTCCTCTTCCTCTCGGCAGTCGTCCAGATCTTCCGTAACTCAACTTTCCCGGCATATCCCATGGTGACGGACTAAAGGGAAAAAACGACCATCCGACAGGCCGCGCCGGAGAGGAATTGGTCAGGAGCACTCCCACGCATCGGGTAAAGTTCTCCAGGTCAGCAGGCGCCGTTAGCTCAGTTGGTTAGAGCAGCTGACTCTTAATCAGCGGGTCCGGGGTTCGAGTCCCTGACGGCGCACGCAACAGCGAGGCCCCCTCACCGAGTGTGAG